>JBBAFS010000025.1:0-20764 GCA_041655255.1 Sphaerochaetaceae bacterium | reverse complement strand
CATGCAAAAGCTGTGTTTGACCACCTCAATGAAGGTGCTTGGCACAACTTCACCGTTGGTATCAACGATGATGTAACAAAGTTGAGTATCCCTGTGAAAGAACAAATCGACGTAGCACCTGAAGGTGTTGTTGCTTGTATGTTCTGGGGCTTAGGTTCTGATGGAACTGTTGGAGCGAACAAAGACTCCATTAAGATTATCGGTGAAAACACCGACATGAATGCTCAAGCATATTTCTCATACGACTCTAAAAAGTCGGGTGGAATTACAATCAGTCACCTAAGATTTGGAAAGAGTTCGGTAAATATGCCATGGCTTGTTGATAGTGCCGATTTTGTTGCTTGTCACAACCCAGCTTACATTGGTCGTTATGACATGCTTGCTCCACTGAAAGAGGGTGGTGTGTTCTTACTGAACTCACAAATTCCTTCAGATGAAGTATTTGAACACCTTACAGCTGAAGAGCAACAAACCATCATTGATAAAAAGATCCGTTTTTACAACATTAACGCTTTAGAAATCAGTGAGAGAGTTGGTTTAGGGACACGCATTAATACAGTCATGCAAGCTGCATTCTTTAAAATTAGTGGTATTTTCCCTGAGAAAGAAGCTATTGAACTGATCAAAGGTGCCATTAAAGATACCTTTGGAACCAAAGGTGAAGATATTGTTAAGATGAACTGGGCAGCAGTTGATGGAGCAAGTGACGCTCTTATTGAAGTTACTATTCCTAAAGCTGTAGGTAACGCTTATGTTCCAAAACCTCTTATCGGAGAGAATGAAGATGCCTATGCAAAAGAGATCATCCAACCCATTATGCACCTTAAAGGGAATGATATTCCTGTTTCGAAGATGTCTTTTGATGGATCACTTCCAACAAACACTGCTCGCTTAGAGAAGCGAGGAGTTGCTCCTTTCATTCCAAAATGGAAGAGCGAGGTGTGTATCCAATGTAACCAGTGTGTACAATCATGTCCTCACGCTGCTATCCGAGCCAAACAAATTGATCCAAAAGATCTTGTTGATGCTCCTGAAGGGTTTGTTACACTCAAATCCAATACCAAAAACGATCGAGAGCTCCGCTTTAAGATTCAAGTCTACCCCGAAGATTGTCAGGGCTGTGGAGTCTGTATCGAAACATGTCCTACCAAAGATAAATCACTTGTCTTTAGCCCAATTCAAGTTGAGCGAGATGCTGGTGAAACTCGAAATTCAGAGTTCTTTGAAGCTCTTCCCTATGATGTTATTGACGGAGTATCTGTGAATACACTTAAGGGTATGCAGTTCAAAAAACCTCTCTTTGAGTTCTCTGGTGCATGTGCCGGTTGTGGAGAAACTCCTTATATTAAACTCGTAACCCAAGTAAGTGGTGAGAGAATGATTGCTGCAAACGCAACAGGTTGTTCATCCATTTATGGTGGAACATTCCCAACCACTCCATATGCTAAACGAGAGGATGGTCGTGGACCTGCATGGGGAAACTCCCTCTTTGAAGATAACGCCGAGTATGGCCTAGGAATGAGATTAGCTGTCGATTCTAACCGAAGACAACTTCGATCGAATATCGATAGACTTCTTAAAGCTGGTACTACTGACGCTCTTGCTGCCGCATTAGCCAAAAATATTGAGTTGTGGGAAGACCTCACTGATGCGTCAATTGATGCACAAAATGAGACTCAAGCTCTCTTGGACGATGCAGTAAAAGCAGCTACTTCTGATGAAGCTAAAGCAGCATTACGACGAATTGTCGAACTGAAAGATTACTTCAGTGAGAAACACGTGTGGATCATTGGAGGAGACGGTTGGGCATATGATATCGGCTTTGGTGGACTCGACCACGTTGTCTCAACAGGGAAAAATGTGAACATCCTTGTGTTAGATACCGAAGTATACTCCAACACCGGTGGACAAGCTTCTAAAGCTACTCCGATTGCAGCAGTAGCGAAGTTTGCAAATGCTGGTATGCAGATGGGTAAAAAGAACATGGGTATCATGATGATGAGTTACGGAAACGTCTACGTCGCTTCTGTCTCAATGGGTGCTAATAGACTTCATGTTCAAAAAGCAATCCAAGAGGCAATTGCGTATGATGGACCTTCAATCATCTTCGCTTATGCTCCATGTATTAACCACGGTATTAATATGATGAAGAGCCAAGTAATCATGAAAGAGGCTGTTGAAGCAGGATACTGGCCCATGTTTAGATTCAACCCATCTCTTGAAGAGGGAAGTCGTTTCTCATGGGATACAAAAGCCCTTAAAGGTGATTACCAAGAGTTTATTAAAGCAGAGAGAAGATACTCATCTCTTTACAAAACAAACCCAACACAAGCTGATGAGCTGTTTGAGAGAGCCGAAATCGACGCAAAACGTCGCTTAGAGTTCTACAAAAATGTTGGTGAAGTAATGAACTAATAACAAATCTAGATCTTAGTCAAAGGCCGCCTGTAAGGCGGCCTTTGTTATTCTTCGGTCCAAAATTCGATTATCTTTTGAGCAGAGCGATTCATCTCACGCATGAAATCGCTGGTATGTTTTCTGAAGTAGTAATAATCACTTATTGTTCCACTGTTTTCAAAAGGGAGTCTTTGTTGGTCTCGTAGGCGTTGCTCTTGCTCTTTAAAGGCATACTCTACATCACTCAGAGTTGGTTCTTTATACTTGTCTTTCATAAATATGGCATCAGAGGGGCAACGAAGAGAGGGCTGTGGTAGTGGATTTGGGTTCTTTGGATAACCAAAAATAAGCATAGTAGCAACAGCTGTATATTGAGGAAGTTCTAGTAGCTGACTCACTTGTTCAAAGTTTTCTAGGATATCACCTATGTAACACGATCCAATGCCTAAAGAATCAGCTGCAACCACAGCAGATTGAGCTGCAATAAGAGCATCGTTATATGCTAATAAAAGGTCCCCAGCTCCAGGACGACGATAAGAGACCCCTATCGACTCTCCGTGTGCAACTGAGCCACTTTGGTGGTAGTAGTTCTCCCATTTACGGACATCTGCTAGAAAGACCCATACAAGAGGAGCTGTACCAATCATTGGTTGGTTATCACACAAAACGGCAAGTTGTTCTTTTATTGACTGATCTTGAACATCAATCACTGAGTAAAACATCATATTACCAGCACTCGGGGAGCGGAGAGTTGCCTCTTGAATGAGGTGTAGGTGTTCTTTAGTTATGGGCTCTTTACTAAAAGAGCGATGGGTTCTTCTTGTAAGTAATTGTTCAATAACACTATTCATGTCACGTTCTCCTTCAAAATGCATACAAAGTAGCACACATGGTGTGTACTCAACAAAGAGGCTTCATATATCTACATTATAAATTAAGTATCCAGTGTGTTATATCCTCTAACACAAACTCCTCTATTGTTGTTTCGATGAGAGGATACTCTTCAATACTTCCACTTTCTGCTTTTTGAAAGAGGTGATTAAGAGAGTCGTAGATGATCGTCGTATAGTTTTGATGACCACCTTGTTCTAAGGCAGACTCAATAAGAGGAACATGGAGGGTGCTTGTTACTTGTTTGTCTAACGTACCATTGAGTATAAGGACATCCGAGGTTGTATGTTGGATATAATCAGCTGGGTCGGTCTCTAAAAACGCTCGATACCACGGTGAGAGCAATGCCTCTAATTGCATGTTGATAGTCATTTCATCCATACCAACTTGAGTAAGGATAGTTGTTATATGCTCTTGTTTCTCTTCTAATGAAACATGTGAGTCTAACACGATGTTATAAATAATTTGATTAAGAGCATTACTTTGATTAATATATTCTAAAGGAATTCCTTGTGCTTCTAAAAGAGCTCTGTTTTGATCTAACACGGTGGCCATTCCAGGTGCACCCATCCCTGCCATAGAAACAATAAAAGAGACATGTTCATTACGAGAAGCGACCATAAAGGCTAATAATGAGCCCTCACTGTGTCCAATAAGGCCAACAGAAACAGGATCGACATAAGAAAGATTGAGAAGGGTGTTCAATGCTGCTTCAACGTCGTACGAAAGATCTTCACTTGTAGCGAAAGAGCTATCTCCTAAAGAATCACCAACTCCACGATCGTCGAATCTAAGAACTACAATGCCGTTACTACTCAGGGCATCGGCTAATACTAAAAAGGGGCGATGTCCAAAAAGCGATTCATCTCGATCTTGAGATCCTGATCCACTAATAAGGACTACTGCGGGAAAGGGACCTTCGCCTAGTGGCTTAGTGAGAGTTCCTGCTAATGTAAAGTCTTCTTGCATTTGAGTGAACACGATATCTTCTGATGTATAGGTGGTGGGATCTACAGGATCTTGAAAGCGACCTGTTTTGGGAAAAACAGAACGGGCTAACACAAGAGGAAAGTCATACCCCATTTGAGAGAAGACCCCTTCAATGACATCCTCTTGAAGATGATAATTTCCAGAAAATAAAGCACCAATGTGCTTCATCTCTAGCAATACGCTCTCACCTTCAACTTCATAATCTAAAGATTGTCCCACTACTCCTTGTTGAGGTGGGATGAAGTATAAGGGGTTTTCATCATTAAGAACAAATCCTAATTCAATATGTTGAGAGGGTGCTACTTCAATACTTCCTTTCCAAAATCCATCAAAGGATACTGTAGTGGTGTGATGTGTTGTAGCACAACCAAGAAAGAACAGGAGGAAACTGACGACAAAAAAGGTACGAATATATTTCATATGATACGTCCAAAAAAATGGACCGTAAAAACACGGTCCTAATAACGGCTGTAGATTATTAATCTTCAGGTGAGAAGTCTGATTGTGCTGCACCACAAAGAGGGCAAACCCAATCTTCAGGAAGGTTTTCAAAAGCTGTTCCTGGCTCAACTCCGTTATCTGGATCGCCTTCGGCTGGATCATAGACGTATCCACATAAATCACATACGTATTTTTTCATTTTCTCCTCCTATACACATGGTGATACTAGAATACTGTGTTGAGTTTAAAATTGCAATGTTTTTCTCGATATGTGAGAAAGGAGATCCCTTCTGATTGATTCCTTCTTGTTCTTCATTTGTGAGAGCATTACAATGCCTTTATGGAAAAGAGAATTATGATCATTGAGTCTAAATTGGCCTATGCCGAAGATATAACAAACACATTAAATGAGTTAGTTATTGAGCAAGGAAAGATGATTGAAGCTTTACAGATGCGAATAGCCTTATTAGAGCAACGGTTCATTGAGTACGAAAAAGAGATTCCAAACGAGAGACCGCCGCACTACTAAGGACGCTTTTTCCACAGTGTATGGGCAACTGCAAGGCTTTGGTTATCACTAGATCGTATGACTTCATGAATGAACTTTATGTCATGATCATCATTAACTTGAGTTGATTGTACGACGATAGTGTCATCTCTAAAGCTTTGAGCGACATACGAAATGTCAATCTCATAAGGAAGATAACTATCTCTAAATGTAAATGGGAGAGAGTCGAGCATCCATGAAACATACACCACGTTATTCACGTGGTTGTTAAAATCTGTATGATGATACAGCGGCTTTGTATGATACTCAAAATACATCTCTTTTTGTTCTTCGGGGAGACTCAACTTCCTACCAAGATTAGGGTTTAATATCTCCTCTTTCATATGGTCACCGAACAGGGGAATGACTTGATCAGGTTTAACTGGTCTTTGTGTGTGTATATCTACCACGACCCATTGAGACATCGATTCAAATAATGGTTCTCCTTCTTCGGTGTGGGCTGTACAGGCTCGTGGGAAGTAGAACTTCCAAGGTACTTGTGGCCAAGTTGTTACTTTAATTCGATGAGGCCATTGTGCATAAGAGAAGATTGTCATCTTGGTTCTTGTCACAACCCACGTTTTATCAAGGGCATGAAGCTGTGGAATACTTACTCCAATGTGATGAGCGTGGTTCCCTGCAACTTCTTGAACAACATTGAAGTAATAAGATGGGTGTGCTGCATTTAAGGAATCAACATCACTAGATTGTAGGGTGAACTCTTCATGATATATACCGTCGATAATCTGCATCTCTTTACTCCTGGTTT
This sequence comes from Sphaerochaetaceae bacterium, assembly GCA_041655255.1. Classification (GTDB taxonomy): domain Bacteria; phylum Spirochaetota; class Spirochaetia; order Sphaerochaetales; family Sphaerochaetaceae; genus JBBAFS01. The sequence continues at coordinate 14,729 of JBBAFS010000025.1, read as the reverse complement.
TGGTAAAATCGCAAGAGGGAACGACCATATTTCCTCTCATCTATTGTCACATATGATCCAATAGAGTGTGGCCACTGTTTTGCTTCTTCTGATGGGTAGTGAATCATACACAGCCCATCTTTTTCTAACAGAGCGTGTGTCTCAATGTGTTCTATGATAGAGACTTTTTCTCCCATAGGGAAAGGTGGGTCAATGTATATCAGATTATATTGTTGTTTGGCTTTTGGGATGAAGCGTAACACGTCTAGCATAAAGAGGGTAATATCTGACTCAACAAAAGAGATATTCTTTTCAATAGTGGGTCTTTTTCCTCGGTCTAACTCAACAAGGTGAACAGGTTGAGCTCCTCGTGATGCGGCTTCGATACCGACTACACCACTACCAGAAAAAAGATCTAAAAAAGAGAGATCTTCAATATTTCCTAAAATAGAAAACAGTGATTCACGCATCCGGTCCATGGCAGGACGAATCTCGCCAGGGGGACATATAATGTTCCTTCCTCTATAAAGTCCACCAGTAATTCTCATAGCCTCTACATTAGGGAGATTGTCATTTTAGTTCAACACCCCTACATCAGAAGTTCCAGATAAGCTAAAAACATCTCTTCGCTTCGTGCTCCTAAATAACCGGAGACAACCTCTCCCTCTTTGTCGATAAACACAGTTGTAGGTAGGCTGTTTGTTTGGAAGATATAAGCAAATAGGCCATCGTCGTAGTAGATCATGCTCTCATCCATGCCAAACTCTTTGGCAAAGCTTTTTACTTTTTCAAGTGTCTCTCTTTCACCATCGAGTGCATCTAGGAAGATAAATGCTACATCGTCTTTCACCCTTTGTGCCGCTTCAACATAGTAGGGCATCTCATCTCTACAGGGAGGACACCATGATGCAAAGTAATTAATGACAACAGCTCTACCATTACGGATAGACTCAAAGCTTGTCTCTTCTCCATCAAGAGTATAAAAGGGGATATCTGGCATGAAAAATTGTTCAGAATCCTCAAGATTCTCTTCGTTCACTTCAGGTTCTATTGCTCCAGCAGGAGAACGCATGGAGAGTTGTTGAGCATAATCATCAAGTGAAACCTTTTGTTGCATCTTGTTGTATAAATAAGTCGCTGCAACGATAACAACGACAAAAACTATAACGGTAATAAGTAGTGTACGAACATTTTTGTTCATAAGAAACTCCTATAAAAAGAGGGCAGCTGGATTAAATCCAAGTACCAGAGCCACTCCAAAAACAATTAATAATAAGCCACTTATTATTGAGATGAGTTGTGAATGTTTTTTCATCACATTAAACACACCCTCAATTTGGTCTAATAATATGGCGCTCAATAAAAAGGGGATACCTAATCCCATAGCGTAGAAAAAGAGGGTAATCATCCCTTTATGGATTAAATCGGCATTGGCGGCCATCATCAGAGCTGATCCTAAAAGTGGGCCCACACATGGTGTCCAGCCAATTGCAAAGACTATTCCAAAAAGCATACTCTTTGGAATATTCATGTTCTCTAAACTTCCCATCTGAAACTTAAAGTTACGATTAAAAAGAGCGATACGAAATAGCCCTAGGTTGTTTAATCCAAAGAGGATAATGACAACTCCTCCAATCCGATTTAAGAGATCTAAATGGTTTTTTAAAAACGAACCAACCGAAGTAGAGGCTGCTCCCATTCCAATAAACAGAAGGGTGAATCCAACAACAAAGGCGATGCTATTTTTTATGAGAAGTCCTTTACGCTCTTCTCGGTTTTGTAAGCCACCTGCGAGGTAAGAGAAGTACAGAGGTAATATAGGTAAAATACAAGGACTAATAAAACTGATAAGTCCTTCTAAAAATGCTGTTATATATGCCATGAGAGGAGAATACCACACAAGATATTAGCGCTCAATAGGGAGGACCTTGATGCCTTAGTGTAGAGATTTCTACAGATGGCTAAAAAGAACGATATAACTAAATTCTGCTCTAAAGTGCCGAATAAAAGAACGAAGTATTATATTTTCGGAACGAATTGATGAAATATCGGAACGAAATAGGGTTTTGTGTGATATGACTGAGACAATTGCTGCTGAAGAGAGATATGGTAACCGAGCGTTTCTCTGTTGAGTGCTTGAACTCAGAACTATCTCTGCTGAAAGCTGACGTTGATTAGTATTACGTTAGGAATTACTGACTAAATAAGGAATTACAGGCAAATGTATTGCAAATAAAGTGCTAGATGACTATCATACAGCCTATGAAAAAGGCGCTGTCCCCCTCCTTCAAACAGCTTAAAAATTACCTCTATCTCTTACCCGCTTTAGCTTTGGCATACCTGTTTAGTTACCGCCCTTTTGTAAAAACACTTCTCAATAGCCTCTCCATTGTGAACTTCTCAGGAAACATTGTTGAGTTTGTTGGTCTTGAGAATTTTATCAATCTTTTTAAGGATCGTAACTTTCAAATCAGCCTTATAAATACCTTTAAATTTGCGGTGATGTTCATCCCTTTAGATGTAGCGTTTTGCCTTTTTGCTGCTTTGTTAGTGTATCGAAAAAGACGGCTAACAGCATTCAATGAAACATTGTTCATGCTTCCTATGGCTGTTGCTATGAGTAGTGCCGCTTTAGTCTTTAAAGCTATTTTCAATCCAACTATTGGTGTGATTAACTATGTCTTTCGCCTCTCTATTCAGTGGTTTGATGATCCAAAGTGGGCGATGCTCACAGTGGTCCTACTAGGGGTTTGGATGGCTATTGGACTCGATTTTCTTTTGTTGTTAGGTGCATTGCGTAGTGTACCACAGCAATTAATAGAATCGGCTCAACTCGAGGGAGCAGGAAGTGTTGCAACCTTTTTTAAGATACAGCTTCCACTTATCTCCCCAACACTTTTGTTTGTAATCTCGACTCGGTTGCGGGATAGTATGCTTTTGGGGGGACCTGTGATGGTCATGACCTCAGGAGGCCCTCAAAGATCGACACAAACGTTAGTGTACCAGATGTACGTTGAAGGGTTTGTTGCCAACAACTATAGTAAAGGCTCTGCCATTAGCGTTGTTGTATTTGCCCTTACATTCTTTTTAATCTTGTTTGCATTCCGCTTTGAGAAGCGGGGAGTGTTTTACCAATGAGAAAGAAGAATGTCTACAAAACAGTTGTAGCAACACTACTTGGGCTTGTTGTTTTGTTTCCAATTTATTATGCATTTGTCGCTTCATTTTTTTCACTAAGAGATTTTACTTCCCCAATTCCCCTGTTATTTCCTCCACAGTTCTCATTTCATAACTATGTTAGAGCTTTAACGGAGTCTTTACTTCCTCGATTTATGGTGAACTCTTTTATTGTGAGTTTTTTTGCTTCACTTGTGAGGATGGGTGTAGCTGTACTTGCTGCATTTTCAGTTGTGTTTTTCCGCTTTAGAGGGCGAAACTTTCTCTTTTTTGTCATTATTGCCACGATGATGCTCCCTGGAGATGCCTTAATTATTGAGAACTATTTAACAGTGAGTCGGATGGGGCTACTTGATACGTATGCTGGAATCATGAGTGTATATTTACTTGCACCTGTTCAACTCTTTATGTTACGTCAAGGATTCAAAACAATTCCTCTCACATACCGGGAGGTGGCAGCTGTCGATGGGTGTAGTGATATTAGATTCTTGTGGTCTGTTGTTCTTCCACTCTCTAAATCGATCGTGATGACATTGTGGCTTCACTCTTTTGTGACTATGTGGAATCTCTATTTATGGCCACTGTTGGTGACAAATAAGACCCATATGAGGACAGTTCAAGTAGGAATTACCATGTTAGGGTATGCTGAAAGTCTCGACTATGGGCCGACGTTTGCAGCAGTATCATTGCTCATTGCTCCATCTTTACTTATCTTTTTATTACTCCGTAAAGGAATTGTTGCAGGAATAACCAAAGGGACAATCGTTGGTTAACGATTAAAGGAGTCCGTTATGAAATATATTCGAACCACCATATCTATTCTCCTGATCAGTATGATCGTGGGTTTTTCTCTCACTGCTAAAGGGCAAGCTGAGAAGAGCTCTCAAAGTACACATGTTGAGTTTTGGCACTCAAATAGTGGCCTTTTAGGAGATGCAATGAACCACCTAGTTCGTGAGTTTAACGATACTATAGGTAAAGAGAACAACATTGTTGTTGAAGCTGTTTACCAAGGGATGGCTGCCGATGTAGCTACGAAGCTTCGTGCCTCTTTACAAAGTGGACGAGCCTCAACTCTACCCGATTTAGCTCAGTTGGATGCAACTGGGGTTATGGATGTTCGTGACTCTTCTTTCATGGTCTCAGTGGAGAAGCTCATTGATCAAGACCCTTCATACTCTTTAGCAGAGTTGCAACCAGGGACTGTGTTGTCAATGACTTATAAAGGGGAGATGATTGGTATGCCCTTTAATGCTTCAACAATTTTACTTTATTACAATAAAGATGCTTTTAGAGAAGCGGGACTAGATCCAAACAAGCCTCCAAAAACATTAGATGATCTTGCCTCATATGCTCAAAAGCTTGTGAAGTATTCTGCTGATGGAAAGAAAGTGGAACAATATGGATACATGGGAGTTCCAACATCATATGAACTTGTTTCTTGGATTGGACAACAAAACCATCTTTCTTATCTCACCGATTTTAACAATGGGCATGACGGAAATCCCACTCACGTCCTTTTTGATTCAGAAGGGACTTTGGCAAACTTTTTAAACAAGTGGAGAGCTGTCTACAATAGTGGAGGGCTATCCAATAGTACAAGTGATGTACGTCAACAATTTATCGTTCAAAAAACTGCAATGTTCTCAACAAGTACAAGTAGTCTCTCTACTATTTTAGACTCGGTTGATGGACGCTTTGAAGTTGGAGTTGGGTATTTTCCGATGGTAGATGAGCATGCCACAGGAGGGGTGAACATTGGAGGCGGGGCCCTATTTGTCTTTGATAACAATAACGATCCTGGAAAAAAAGCAACGTGGGAGTTTTTGAAATATTTAGTGAGTCCTGAGGTTCAACTCTACTGGCATCAACAAACAGGGTATTTCCCTGTAGCAAATAGGACGTATGAGTTAGAAGAGTTTACACAGCACATTGAGAAAAACCCACTGTTTAAAGTTGCTATAGATCAACTTCATGATAGTAACCCTGAAGTTCAAAGTGTCTGGTGGCCTAATGGATACCAAGTGTACTATGAGATTCAAAACAGTATCATTGAGATGCTTGAAAAAAACAAACCCACAAGTGAGGTGGTGACCTATCTCAGTGAAACAATTAATAGATTTATGGATGAATACAATAGGATGAACAAATAGAGATGAGAGTTGCTACTTCCACTAATATCATATCTACTCGAAGAGATCGTCCTCGTGTTCCAATGATTGAGTTTATCCCATTTTTGGCACAACACGGATACTCTGTATTAGATTTGAATTTGTGTGAAATTATGAACCCAGATTCTGCTCTTCGCACTGGCAAGTGGAGATCTTACGTAGATCAATTAAAGCAGTATCGTACTGATTTGAACCTGACGTATAACCAAGCACATGCTCCGTATCATAAACAACTCTATTCCCTCTCTAAAGAGAAAAAAGAAAACTTAAGCTTTGAGATAAACCGAAGTCTTGAAATTGCAGGAGAGTTGGAAATTCCATATATTGTTCTTCACGCAATAAGCGACGCTTACGGTTTTTCTCAAAAGGAGCATATCGAAATAAATATGAGGTGGCTAGAACCTTTTGTGGAGAAAGCCTCCTCGTATGGAACTTATATTCTGTTAGAGAATTTATTCACTCGATTAGGAGAGCCAGAGGCTTTTACAACCAATGTCCAAGATCTTGTAGCTTTGATTGATGCTTTTAATTCACCGTACGTGGGAGCTTGTTATGATTTTGGGCATGCCCATCTTACCGAGTATGATCACGTAGAAAATCTCAAGTACCTTGGTAAGAGATTATTAGCACTTCATGTAGCAGATAATCATGGAAAAGAGGATGAACATTTACTTCCATTTTATGGCACTGTTCCGTGGGAGGTGTGCATGAAAGCTCTCAAGAGAATCAATTATCGTGGGGATTTTACTTACGAGGTGATGTTCTTTAGTCAGTATCTTCCGGTCGAGCTTCACCCCTCGTTTTTACGTCATTCGTTAGATGTAGCGAACCATCTTGTCGATCTATTTCATCACTTTTGAGTTGGTGGGTCGTAAAATTCACACCCATCTTTAAATTGACAATCGATACAGGCAGTCCCTGGACAATCTTGGAATCCCTCTCCAACTGACTCAAGTTGATCTACGTGCCACTCAAGTTGTCCAATGAGTTCATCAATCTCTCGTCTTTTTTTTATCATTTTAGAGATGTGGATCCGGTACTGCTTTAATAACTCAACTCGTCTTTTTTGACCCGTGATATCTTCAGGTCCCATTTTAACAATGTTTCCGATTTGCTCTAAAGAGAAGCCGTACCGCTTCAGTTGGAGGATTCTCAGTAAGTAGATAAGATCGGCATCGGTGTAATAGCGTTGTCCACCATCAGAGCGGCTTTGAGTCTTTAACAGACCCAAAGCCTCATAATAACGAACTGTTCGAACTGTGACATGAGCTTTACGAGCTAATTCTCCAATTCGGTACGTCTTATCTTTCTCAGCCAAAAGCTTACCCTTTATGCACGCATCTCTTGTGCTGCTTTATAGACGATGGCGACAAGGTCTTCAATCTGATCGATATCAGTACTTGAGAAAGCGAGTCGGAGGTAGGTGTTTTTAATAGAGATTGTTCCTACTCCATAGGTATTCAATAAGTGTAAGCGAAGTTCTTCTGTATTAACAGCGCTCTCAAAAGCCATGAAGTAACCACTGTTAAAGGGGAGCGGCTTTAATACATCGTTATCAGCATACGTTGCTAACACTTGTTTGATGAGGTGGTAACGTTTAGCCATCTCCTTGATTCCTTGATTTTTCTCTTTGTGGTAAGAGGCATCACTCATACCACGTAATAAAATTGATTGAGCAGGTTTAGAACAGGAAGAGACGTTTCCGCGAATTGCTCCCATTGTTTTTTGTACAAGAGCTTGGTATTGGGCATCACTCATTCCTTTTGAGTTATACGTTAAAAAGGCAACTCTAAAACCCCACACCATCTCTTCTTTGGTTGCGGCATCTCCCTTAATTGCGAAGATGTTTTCATGAGCATCTGCTAGTAAGGCAAAAAGAGACTCTTTTAAGATATTCTCTTCAAAGAAGAGGCCAAAATAGGCATCGTCGGTGAAGATGATCAGTTTCTTTCCTGCCTCTGCTTGTTCAACAAGCATGCTTACAAGCTTGGTAGCTTCATCAACTGTTGGAGTGTATCCAGTTGGGTTGTTTGGGAAGTTAAGAATGATAAATACTTTCTCGGTGTTTGTTTTTTGAATGGTCTCTTTTAAGCCTTCTATGTTTAACCCTTGATCTTTAAAAAGTGGGAAATAGATTTGGTTAGCTTCACGTTGTTCGGTGAACACAAGGTTGTAGTTTCCCCAATACATGTCAGGGATAATCACTGGCTCACCTTTATCGATGAACATCGAAGCAGCAATGCTAATGGAGTGGGTAAGGCCCGATGTAACAACAGGGAGACTGGTCGATTTGCCTTTGAGTGATGGGTTTTTCTTAATCATCTCTTCTAACCAGATTTTTCTTAGTTTCATATCTCCTGCTGTTGGAGCATAAGGGAATAAATCATCATATGTAAATGAGGAGTCAAAACCTTTATACATTGGGTTAATTCCCATGGCTTTGCCTTTATCGGTGGCTATTCCAATAGTTGCATTATATAAATGGGCTTTCTCTTTTGCCTCTGCTGATTGGCTAATAATTCCTTTAGGGAAATACATACGTTGGCCATAATCGGATAACACTTGTGATACAAGGGTCCCCTCTAAAACTTCATTTAATTCTTTTGCTAATGGATTCATATCTCACTCCTTTATTTCCGTGTTTTTTAAGTATACTCTGAGTCGGGCTTTTAGGTAACCCCACTTTAGATCAAGATAATTGCATACCGCTAAAGTTTAACATATAACTTCTGTTTTCCCTAATGAAACGACCGTAAATTGCGTATAATTGCGTTGTTGCCACCTTGTGGTTTCTTTTTTATCTGAAATGCCTGAGTTGACGGTGCTCTCGCTTATTAGATACAGTAGTTTCATGAGAAATATCAGCATAACAACAATTCTCCTTGATCTAGATGGGACACTTCTTCCTATGGATCAAGAGACTTTTCTTGAACACTATACTAAACACTTTTTAAAGAGATGTGAATTATCTGGTATTTCTGTAACAAAGGCATCTGAAGCTCTTCATAGAGGGGTCTCTGCCATGCTCACTAACGATGGATCTAAGACAAATGAAGAGCTCTTCATGGAAGTATTTACACATGTATCTCAGGTAGACTCTTCTACGCTCTTACCTATTTTTGAGCAGTTTTATGAACAAGACTTTCCGTTGGTGCAAGAAGCAACACAATCGACTCGATATGCTCGAATGTTGGTAGATTCACTTAAAGAGAAAGGGTACACCGTGGTGTTAGCTACAACGCCGGTGTTTCCACAAGTTGCCACTCATCAACGAGTGAGGTGGGCGGATTTGTGTGTTGATGATTTTGTACATATTACCACGTATGAAGAGTATGGTTATTCTAAGCCCCATTTGGGATACTATCGCCAAATATTAGATGTTGTTGGAACAAACCCACAACAAGCTCTGATGATAGGAAATAATGTAGAAGAAGATATGGTTGTTACTCAGTTAGGGATGGATCACTATCTTGTTACCGACAATCTTATCAACGAACACGATGTAGATATTTCGCAATTTAACCATGGAACACTTGAGGAGGCTTACCACTACTTTGAACAGTTACCTCCCTTGAAGGAGAGGATGTGACAAAAAGTATATTATCTCGCCCAATAGTAGCAGCCCCTTTGGCCATCTTTTGTACCATCTTGTGGGGAAGTGCATATCCTTTTATTAAGTTAGGATATGAACTGTTTCAGGTAGGTGTTGATGATACTGCTGCCAAACTTTCATTTGCCGGGCAACGATTTTTACTAGCTGGAATCCTTGTTCTCCTGTTTAGGAGATTGAGTTCTTCTCCCAGTAAAAAAGAGAGTTATCAAACAATGACTTCACTCTCATCACTACAGTGGTTTAGAATTCTCATCTTAGCACTGACACAAACAGCTGTTCATTACTATTTTTTCTATGTTGGACTTTCGTATACTACTGGAGCAAAAAGTGCCATTGTCAATGCAGTAACGGTATTCTTCAGTGCTCTGTTAGCCCACTTCTTTTATGCAAACGATCGCATCACTGTGAAAAAGGGAATTGGCATTTTGATTGGATTTAGTGCAGTAATTTTAGTGAATTTAGAACCAGAAGTAGGATTTTCTTTTATTCTTCGGGGGGAAGGGTTTATCGCTATTGCAGCCATTCTTAATTCAATTGCAGCGCTCTACAGTAAAAAGAGTAGCAGAACGATAGATCCTGTCTTGCTCACTGGAACACAACTGAGTATTGGAGGGGCATTACTGCTTGTCTCAGGTTTCGTTTTAGGGGGATCTTTCCCCGTATCGAATCTCGCTGGGTATGGTGTTTTGTTCTACTTAGCACTTCTTTCATCCCTCGCATTCTCAATTTGGGCGGGGTTATTGAAACATAATAAGGTGAGTTCTATTACTGTCTTTAACTTTTTAGTTCCTGTAGTGGGAGTGTTTTTATCGGCACTGATCCTCCATGAAGCAGTCTTTAAGTTAGAGTACGCCATAGCGCTCGGTGCCGTTGTTATAGGAATTTATTTAGTAAACAGTAGTCGCTCTAGCACTTAAGCTTCTCCCAACTCGCTAGCTGCTTTTTGTGCACCTTTTGGAATAGCACCTGATAAGATCATAGATGCTTTTGCGAGTGCTGGCCCTGTAATCTCATACAAGACTGCAGATGATAAAATAATCGTATTTAACAAGCTCGCCATCTCAGGGTGTAAAAAACGTTGTCCTAGTGCAGCTAAACCAATCGATACTCCTGCTTGAGGGGTAAGGGCTAAACCGAGGTATTTTTTAATGTTAGGCTCCATATCAGTTGAGACAGCTCCGAGATAGGCTCCTAAGTATTTTCCAGCAATTCGGATGAAGAAGTAGGCAACCCCAATAACTCCCGAAGTTTTAAGAAGCATAACATCAAGTCTCATTCCAGAGACGACAAAGAATGTTAAAAGTACAGGAGGGGCAAAAAAGTTTAACAATCTGAAGACCGTTTTATCATCACTAATATTTGTATAAACAGCTCCTAAAACCATACAAGAGAGCAGTGGGCTAATAGAGAGGGCGGAACAGAATCCACTTAACCCTAGTATTACAAACATTAATACTACTAGGCGGTGATCATCGCTAGTCCGTTTCGCAATCAGGTATTTCAGTAAATAGGCTCCTGCAAATCCCAAGACTAATGAAGCAGCATTTTTAACAACTGGAACAATGAGTGTTTGAGCACTTACATGGCCTGTATTCATTGCTTGTAAAGCAGCAGTAACAATACTAAAGAGAATCAGGGCAATAGCATCGTCTAAGGCTGCAACTTGTAATACAGTATCGACAAAGTTCCCTTTTGCTCGGTACTGACGAATTGTCATAACGGTACTAGCTGGAGCAGTGGCGGATCCTATGACTCCTAAGAGGAAACAAAAAGGCCACTCAAGACCAAAGAAATAGTGCATGCCGAGGGTGACAAATACTCCTGCCATGAGAGATTCGAAGAGGGTGAGAATAATTACTTTTGAGCCGTTAGACTTTAGAGTCTTTAATTTAAAGTACCGCCCAACGGAGAAAGCAATAATAGCCAAAGCGATATCGGTCACTACCCCTAGAGTTTCTACTGTTTCAATATTAACCCATCCTAGTACTGAAGGGCCAATTAGGATTCCGGCTAAGAGATAACCCGATACATGAGGGAGGCGTGCTACTTTAGTGATACGGGTCATAAAAAACCCGGCAGCTAAAATAAGCGTGAAGAGTAAAATAAGATTAGCATGCTCATGCATTTCGACTGAATTAGCGAATACATTCATAAAGTGCGCCCCCTTTTTAGTATACATGTGTTGGAAACTATCGCTCTGGACTCTCAATATAGAGGTAATAAAAATAAAAATCAAATTATATTTCTTTATTGTAGTATTAGTAATATTTATGAGCAGTAGGTCTACCATATTATGATACAATTCGTTAGTCTATGAGAGTATAGCTCAATTAAAAGAAGATTGACAGTTATGAGGAGTTTGTCATGTTGGACCAAAAAATTATAACCTTTTTGAAGGTTGTTGATACCCGCTCTTTTACCAACGCAGCAACTGCATTGAATCTTACACAACCTGCAATTAGTCATCATATAAGACAATTGGAAGAAGAGTATTCTGCCAAGCTTTTTCAACGAACTCAAAAAGGCCTTCATCTCACCTTAGAGGGAGAGATTGTATTAAAGTATGCTCGTCGAGCTTTTGCGAGTTATGAGAAAGCGCTCATTGCCCTTGAAGATAGCAAACGGAACATTACGAGTTTAATTGTAGGGATGACAGCAACTGCAACTGAAAACATGCTCCCACAAGTGATGTTAGAGTACACAAAAATACACTCTAAAACAAAGGTAAGAATAGAGACAGGGACATTGGAGTCTTTGCGTACACAGTTGCTCCTTCACGAAATCGATATGGCTATTGCTGGAGGTTCTTTAGCTGATAACGAATTTAGTTCACTTAAAATAGATACCGATTATTTAAAACTTATTGTCTCTCCTGATAACCCTTTAGCCCAAGAAAACGATGTCTCTTTAGATCGCCTTAAACAAGAAAAGCTCATTTTGCGACCAGTTGAGACAGCTACTCGCAGACGATTCGAAGAGTTCTTATTTGATAACCATGAGACGATAAATAACTACAATGTTGTGATGGAAATAGATAATGTTTCGGTAATTAAAGATCTAGTAAGTAATGACCAAGGGGTGACTGTTATGAGTCATAACGCTGCTCTTATGGAACAACTTACTGGATCGTTAGTTGGTGTTCCTCTCCATGCAAGTTTGCAAACGAGCATGATTCGAGAAATTTATATTGTATATCGGAATGATTACTCATACCCCGAAATTGCTCATGAGATTAAAGATATTTATCTTAGGATGAAAGAGGAGGGGAAGATATAACAAAGGCTACCCGAAGGTAGCCTCTTTGGAGGTAAGGGGAATCGAACCCCTGGCCTTTTGAATGCCATTCAAACGCTCTAGCCAACTGAGCTACACCCCCAATTCATTTCGTAGGATATATGTGGATTCCCATTTAGTCAAGCTACATGCTTTTTCGTCACAGCGTAAAAAATGCTCTTAAAGGAGAAAGAGATAAGTCTTCAATTACATCAGCAAACAGAACATCTACTTGCTCGAGAGTTGCATCATTATGAGTCCAGAGACGATAAGTAGAGCAGAAAAGATTCGGGCAAAATTTACCGGTTCAGCTAAAAGGATAATTCCAATGAGAAATGCTCCAATGGCTCCAATGCCCGTCCAAATGACGTAGGCAGTCCCAAGTGGAATAGTGCGCATTGCTATTCCCAGTAACCCAAAACTAGCAATCATCGCTGTGATGGTGACAACCGAGGGGGTGAGTTGAGTAAACCCTTGAGAGAGCTTCATTGCATAAGCCCACACTATTTCAAGAATACCCGCTACTAAAAGATAGATCCAAGGCATAAGACTCCTCCAATATGTAACAATGCTGGGTCGTCCCAGTATGTGTGCCCAAACAGGGGAGGTCGTCCTCCTTCAAGGATATTATCTTTATTGCTAAATATAATCAAATCTGTAAACGAACGAAAGTGAGGCAATAATTCCCACAATCTAAGAAAAAATCTTCTATTAATTAAATTCATTACAAAAACAGCTCTGATATGGTAGTATACGGGCAATGTAGGTGAATTGAACTGAGGACATAGTGAAACAAGTTTATCGTGGAATCTCAATATTTCTTATTTTGCTCTCAAGTGCTCTTATTATCCTTTTTTATACGATGTCGACTCAAACTATTAAACAATCTTTTCTTGAGGACACTCAAAACATCATTTATGAGAGTAAGGCAAACTTTATTAAATCAACCGTAGACAACCTTATTAACACCATTGAGAGTAGAAGAGAATTTGAATTGTCAAAATACCATGATGCTATCGAAGGGATGAACCTACTGATTGAACAAGCATACCATGAGAAGACTACACAGGAGTTTCTTGAAGTTTGCGACACCCTTTTTTCTCAGAGAGTTGTTGGTGGAAACTGGGATATGTTCTTATGGAACGTCATTGATCAGGAAATCTTGTTTGACTCTACCAAATCTCATCAAAATGTATCCGACATATTTTCATACATCCACCACGAGACGGCTACATATGCTATGTTTGAAGATTATCTTTTGGGACCGTATCACCTCTTTTATGCTGTGAATAATTCCGCCATCGATGATGTGGTCAAAGGTGTCTTTGAAAAAGATATCCATAATCTTCAGTTTTCTGATGATCAATACATATGGGTAAATGAAGTCATTAATTATCAAGGTGGAGATGATTATGCGATAAGGAGAATTCACCCAAACCTCATTGATACCGAAGGGATGCTGCTTTCTACTTCCATGACCGATATTGAGGGAAATTTCCCCTACTTAGAAGAATTGGAAGGGATAAATAATTATGGGGAAATCTTTTTCACCTACTATTTTGAAAGATTGAATAGTGATGAAATCTCAAAAAAACTCTCTTACGCAAAATTATATTCCCCATTTAATTGGATTGTAGCGATGGGAGTGCCTCTTGAACGTATTGATCAATTAAGCGAGCAAGCGAACAGGAGAGCTGATCAATTTTTCTCTCAGAAAATGCCACTTTTTGTTATCGTTTTAGGCTCTATCGTAGTTCTCAGTTTTGTACTGTTTTTGATTGTTGAGCGATTGAGAACGAAAAAAGATCGACAGAGTCTCGAAATCCAAGCTCTCATTGATCCTCTCACAGGGATGTTTAACCGACGGCGTGGAATGAATGATCTTACTGATGATTTTATGCTTTTTATCCAAACGGGCCGGCCTTCTCATGCTCTTTTGATATTAGACTTTGATAACTTCAAAGAGATAAATGACACCTTAGGGCACTTGGCTGGAGATCGAGCCTTGCAGACACTTACCAAAACAATTCAACAAAACATTAGAATCTCTGATCGTATTTATAGATGGGGAGGAGATGAATTTGTCATCATCGGTGAGCGAGTTCACAAAGATGCAATTGGTCTTTTTGCTGACAAAGTAATGAGAGCTGCTGCTTCGATTGGTGAAGAGTGTGAGTGTGGAACGTTCACAGTCTCCATAGGAGCTACCTGCTTTTTAGATTCAGATTCTTCTCACTATGATTCTCTTGAGCGTGCAGATAAAGCATTATATGAAGCAAAAAGGATGGGTAAGAACAGAGTCGTAATTACACTCGATGAGAAATGAGCACTCTCTTATTTCTTGGTGGAAGAAATAAAAGGATCTGTAAGTTCTTTAATTGTTCCTCTAGAGATAGCCCACAAATAAAGGCTTGCAACTGAGCCGTACGGAGAGTAGTTCTTTACGATATGATCAAACTCTTTCTTACTTACATTTGTCAGCTGATATAACATGCGAATCCCTCGAATGATTGCAA
>JBBAFS010000024.1:0-21498 GCA_041655255.1 Sphaerochaetaceae bacterium | reverse complement strand
CTGGGACAATAGTCATAACTCATGAAGAAGCTCTGTTATGGACAGACTCACGCTACTTCATTCAAGCAGCGAAAGAGCTTAAAGAGACCCCCTTTAAGTTGATGAAGCAAGGAGAGACTTCAGTAGAAGACTTTCCCACTTATGTAGCTCGTGTATTACCACCTCACAGCCGAGTAGGCTTTGAAGGTTCTTGTACAACAGAACTCTCTTACAATACCCTAAAAAGTGTTTTATATGCGAAAAATATAGAAGTAGTAGCAACCAAAGACTACTTTGATCATATATGGAAAGATCGCCCCTCTCTTCCTATTTCAGAGACTGTTGAGTTAGCTGATGAGGTAGCAGGCCTCTCTTCAAAAAAGAAAATTGAACAGGTGCGCCAATTGTTGCTTACTAAAGGGGCCACTTCTACCATTATCTCTTCGTTAGATGATATCGCATGGCTACTAAACCTCAGAGGATCAGACGTCTCTTATAACAGAGTCTTTGTTGCGTATCTTATTGTTACTACCAAAAGTGTCCTGTTATTTACCGATGAAAAAAGATTCTCAGCTGAGATACGCAATCGACTTACTCACTTTGTCGAACTATATCCTTACGAAGAGTTCTTCACTACCATTACTACCTTGTTTTCTCCTTCAGATGTACTTTATTACAGCGCTGAACGAACAAGTGTTCGTACTCTCTCATCTCTTAGTCCAAAACTCAAACTCATTGAAGGAAGAGATATCTCAACAGATCTAAAAGCGGTAAAGAACAACACTGAACTTAAGGGGATGAGAGAAGCTCACATCGCTGATGGTATTGCGATGGTGCGCTTATTAGCTCATCTTGAAACTACCGACTATCTCTATACAGAACTCTCATTAGAGAAGAAGCTCGAAGAGTTTCGTCAAAAAGGAGAACACTACATTGGCCCCTCTTTTCGCACCATCGCTGGATTTGGTGAACATGGTGCTTTAGCTCACTACAGTTCAACAGATGAAAGCGATGTCCCTTTACAAGGAGATACACTGTTAGTTCTCGATTCTGGGGGACATTATCAAACAGGTACAACAGATATCACTCGAACCTTGTTATTTGGTAAGCCCACTAAGCAGATGAAAGAAGATTACACATTAGTGTTAAAAGGACATATTGCCTTAGCTACCCAAAAGTTCCCCTCAGGGACAACAGGGTACCAACTAGATGCATTAGCTCGACAATTTATGTGGAATAACCATATCCAATATGGACATGGGACCGGACATGGAATCGGCTTTTGTTTGAATGTCCACGAAGGGCCACAATCGATCTCCCCTCGAGCATTAAGTGTTCCACTTCAAAAAGGGATGATAGTAAGTGATGAGCCGGGAATTTATCGTGAAGGTGAGTATGGAATTCGATTAGAAAACCTCATCGTAGTACAACATGACTCAGATACCAATTTTGGAGAGTTCCTCTCTTTCGAAGTCATCACATTGTGCCCATTTGAGCGAAGACTTATTGATCTCTCTTTACTTCAAGAAGAAGAGATTGCCGTAGTCGATGCCTACCATCAGTGGGTATATTCAACATTGGAATCTCACTTAGATGAACAAGAGAGATTATTTTTAGAGCAAGCTACACGTAAGTTAAAGTTACCTTAAGGAGTTATCATCATGGTAGAACCACTAAAACACATATATCCAATCAAACGCCGAGGTCCTGTAGTATTAACTATTATGGACGGAGTAGGATTTGGAGCATATAAAGAGGGAGATGCTGTTGCCTCAGCCCTTACTCAATCACTCGATTCTCTCTATCAAACAGAGCCGTGGACAAAACTTAAAGCCCATGGAACAGCAGTAGGGCTCCCTTCGGACGAAGATATGGGAAATAGTGAAGTTGGACACAATGCCATTGGATGTGGAAGAGTGTTCTCCCAAGGGGCTAAGTTAGTCTCAAATTCAATTCAAAGTGGAGACCTCTTTACAGGAAAAGTGTGGAACAACCTCACAGCCAACACCCAAAAATACCACTCTACCCTCCATTTTATCGGCCTGTTATCAGACGGAAATGTCCACTCACATATCAACCATCTCAAAGCTATGGTTGCTCAAGCAAAAAAAGATGGAGTTTCACGAATCAGAATTCATGCCTTACTTGATGGGCGTGATGTTGGAGAACTGAGTGCATTAGAGTACTTCACCCCATTTGAAGAGTTTTTAGCATCTCTGAATGACGATTCGTTCGATGCTCGGATTGCTAGTGGCGGTGGAAGGATGAACATTACCATGGATCGCTACAATGCGAATTGGAGTATGGTAAAACGAGGGTGGGAGACTCACGTCTTAGGAGAGGGGAGAATATTTTCTTCAGCGACTGAAGCGATAGAAACACTTCGAGAAGAAAGTGGTGCCATTGACCAAGACCTTCCTCCATTTGTGATTGGAGAAGATGGTACTCCCATTGGAACCATCGAAGATAATGATAGCGTTATTCTTTTTAACTTCCGAGGAGATCGGGCATTAGAACTCACTAAAGCATTTGAAGAAGAGACATTACAAGAGTTTGATCGTAAACGACACCCCAAAGTAGAGTTTGCAGGAATGATGGAGTATGACGGGGATATTCATGTCCCAAAGCAGTACTTAGTGAATCCTCCGGCTATCGATCGAACATTAGCCGAATACCTTGTTGCCAGTGGTGTAACACAATACTCGATTAGTGAAACTCAAAAATTTGGGCACGTTACCTACTTCTTTAACGGAAACAGAACAGGGAAATTCAGTGAAGAGTTAGAGACATACGTCGAAATCCCTTCAGATATTGTCCCTTTTGAACAACGCCCTTGGATGAAAGCTGCTGAGATTACCGATGCTGTGATTCAAGCCATTGAAAGTGGTGATTATCAATTTATTAAACTCAATTATCCTAATGGAGATATGGTTGGGCATACGGGAAACTACCAAGCTGTTCAATGTTCCATTGAAGCGTTAGACCTCCAAATAGGGAGATTAAGAAAAGCAGTTGAAAAAGCAGGTGGAATTCTTATTCTTACAGCCGACCATGGGAATGCTGATGATATGTATGAACATGGAAAAAAAGGAGAGCTTCTAACAAAAGAAGATGGATCTCCAAGAGCCAAAACAGCCCACTCATTAAATCCAGTACCATGTATCATCTACGATCCAGAGTACAACAATGAGTATGCTAAAGAGCTTAAAAAGGATTTAGGGATAAGCTCTCTTGCTGCGACATGTATGAATTTATTGGGATTTGAAGCACCAAAAGATTACGACGAATCTATCGTAACAATGAACTAATACACTATTGGAGCTGGGAGAACCTTTGACGAGGTATTCCCAGCACAATACCTAAGCTAAAGAGTATAAGCGCAACTAAAAGAACAACATTGTTCATCCGTGTGAAATAGAGACTATTTCCACTTACAATCAAAATCATACTGACATGTCTTAAAATGACATATTGGTCTCGCTCTTTAAGCATAAGCATGATGGCTGTTATTACCGACAACAATCCAATTACTACAGGCACATAGATAAAGTTGGGATAAAAGAACCATTGTGTAGGATTGTATGGGTATTGAGAAACCGAAAGAGGAATTAAAGATCCCACTAATACACTAAAGGCAAAAGCTAAAAGCATATACTGCAATAGCTTACCTGTGTTGATTCCTACATGAAAGAGACTTTGAAAGAGTGCTAAACACATTGAAAATAACATTGCAACAACATATAGGCGTGCAATGAAGGTAAAACTCATCCCAAATGGAAGATTGTGAATGAAAAAGGGGATAACAAGAGGGAGATTCGTCACATTCAAGCTGATATAAAAAAGAGGTAAGATCCGAGTCTCAATTTCATTACGAGATGTTGCAGGAAGACGAATAGTGAGAAACAGACCTATTGTAGCTAAAAGAATATGGAGGATAAAGAGTCGTAAAGGCCATATATTCACATCGAATAATCGATACTGAATATATAAAGAAGTGGCGATATATAGCAACAGTGAACTGAGTACAATGTGTACTACACTATATATCGCCGTAAGAACGTTTCTCTTCATACCTCTAGATCATGTGGCTTAAAGGCGTTCTTTCCTTCATAGCAACAATTCGGGAGGTAAAGACACTACCGAACGAAATTGAAGCCGCATCTAAGAATAAAGCAGCCATTTGCAATAAAGGAAGAAGGGTAACAACTGTAGCCAACACTACAGGATGTGCTCCCATTTGTATGCCTTGAAGAACCATCACTACGATAAAGGGGACTTCTAAGCCGATTGAGAACGATGATAACAGTGAAAACAGAGCACTAAAGAGTGCGATGTAGACCATGTGAGTGACTTCAACTGAAGCGCCTGTCATTGCTTGAATGATAAAGATAATGGTCATTGTTGCCACTAAAGCACTTCCACCTCTCCCTACAAACGTAAGAATGGGAACACTTAAGCCTGCTGCCCGTTTCTTAGCTCCATTATTCTGTTGAGCAACAGCTAAAAGGGAAGTTGTTCCAAAGAGCATGCTTCCTGTCATAGCTGTAATAATAAAGGATGGGTATGAACCAATTAACACTCTCCAAGGATTTCCACCTCTAAAGAGGGTGAGAATCATAAATAAAAGAGGGAGAATCACTAAAATGACAGCAAGGACGACCCCTCCTAGAGCAAGGAAGAAGAGCTTAGATGGTTCAATTAAAGCACTCATTGCTGGGAGATTTCGACACATATCAGCGCTTAAGAAGAGGAGAAATAGAGCACCAATGGCGGTGAACAACCGAGCGAGGCGGTACATGACTTCCCCAAAGGATTGTAACACAACGTATGCAGGGCGAGCCATTTCACGATCTGGTTTCATCACAATTCCCAACAACCAAGCAATAAACATCAAAGGTAACAACGTAAGAGTTGTTGCAGTAAATTGATTAAATGCGTTGCCAGAGAGAATCATCTCTTTGAGCGTTGTAAAATCGAAAAAAGAGAATGAAGGTACAGCCGACGAACTTAAAGCAAGAGCCTGTGTTGATTGAGGAAGATACATTGCTACAGCAACACCAACGAAGCTCAATGCGAGCGTCGATATGAGACCCCAAACGAGGGAGCCAAAGAAGAGGCGACCCCCCTCTTTAAAGCGGCGTATCGAAGCAACAGCGCTTGCAAAGGTAACAAAAACAATAGGGAATACGATAAATAATCCCAATTGTTTAATCAAAGGAACCACTATATCTAAGGTCATCTCGTATGGTGCCCACCCCCCTAAAAGGAGGTTTGTAGAGAACCCTAGTAATAGTGCGGCCGGATAAGTAATCCACGTTTTCATATTAGCAACACTATCCCATCATAATCTATAAGTCAATTCACATTATGGACCAATAGATTTACTTTGTACTCAGAGAGTAACTCCGCTTGTAACCACGAACTCATCAGAGCTTCTATTGCGGGTCGTTTCTCCCCTTGGGTTTGAATACAGGCTCCCAATCCTATTAAATAGGTAACAAGTTGGAAGTCCTCTTTGTTAAACCACGTCGTATTATTGTGTTCATTATACCTAATTGAGCGTCTAAATTCCATGTTTTCTAGTGCTTTTTCTAAAACCCTTCTCCAAGAGGGAGATTGTTCATCTAAAGCGCTGTGTAATGGATCAAAAGAGATCGATAAAAAGAGAGCCTTTCTCACTAGTTCTTCAATCTCATGTTTATGTAGATGAAAGTGATCACACACATCTTTACACATGTGCTCAATCATCAACGATGCATAAATGTGCCCAGCTTCATCAAACGATGTTGTATCAGAGACAAACATCTTCATCATTAACGAGGTAAGTATAAGAAGAGGAAGTTCTTCAATAATATTTCCTCCAGTTACAAAGAACGACTTATTCTGATCTTTCTTAAAACACAGAATGAGTGATTGAAGCTCATCTAACAACTCTTTTGGTTGAACCTCTTCTTTAAGAGGAGGGAGATAATCGAGTTGCGAAGGAGATAAACTCTCATACAACGCTGCTGTTCGAGCATATGCCTCTCCTGCAAGCAAGGCAAACTTCTTAAGCTCCTTGGAGTGGACATCTTGGCCACTTAAAATTCCTTTGAGAGTTGTAAACATCTCAACAGAGAAGAAATTCTCCATAGCCTTATGGAGTGGTTGTAAGCGAATGAGCTGAACTTCACGCTCTAGATCTTTAATACCTCGTCCACCAAGAGAGTTGTATAACTCCTCATACTCTCCGTTGATATCTTCCACTTCTCTGATGTGCAAGAAGATTTTAGTCTCATACCCGCCTAAAGAGACCCAAAGCCCCTCATCAAACACGATAACTGAAGGAAGAATATAGGTGAGCCCTTCAGGGAAGCTTTCGTAAATCATAAAGCGCTTCCCTTCAAAAGAGAGTTTTAAAGCATCTCCTAAACTAATACTTCTTCCATAACGAGATCCTTCACTATTTCTGACTGCCTTTTGTGCACTGTGTAATATTCGCCCTTGAGCCATCTCATATTGGTTGTTGTATAACACCAAAGCTCGTAAATTTTCAGTTCCATTCACATAGGCAAAAATCGACTCACTCACCGAATGGTTATCATGTGCGTCAAACATCTCAAAATAGTCGACTCCACTAAATGCAAATCTCATCTTAAGAAGGGGGAATATACGTCTTTCATGTTCTTTAATAAAGTGCTCATCGGGATACTCATTCCAATACGCTTTGCTATACTCCATCCCATATTTTTCATGGAAGCCTTCAATCTGACCATGTCCAATCATTGGCAATCCAGGCATAGTACTTAACAAGGTACACACACCAAAGTACTTATCTCCATTACCAAATTGGGCAATAGCTGTATCTTCATCGGGGTTGTTCATGAAGTTCACAAAACGTTTCAAAATTTCAGGGTCAAAACTGATGGTGTTTTTAACAGTGTCGCGATACTTCTTGTTCTCTTGGTTTTTTAACATATTCATAAATGCACTGTTGTAGACACGGTGCATTCCCAAAGTCCGAACAAAATAGCCCTCCATCATCCAAAAGGCTTCGGCTAACAACAGTGTGTCGGGTACTTCTACAGCTATGCGATCAACAACCTCTCTCCAAAACTCAACAGGAATTGCTTGAGCAAACTCTTCATCACTCATCCCAAAACTCGATCTTCCTGGGATATCTCCTCCACTGCCGGCAGCAGGGTACCAAAGGCGTTGAATATGTCGTTTGGCAAGAGTCATTGCAGCATCAAATCGGATAACTTGGAAGTTGCGAGCAACATGAAGAATTTGTTGCATGACAGCTTCTCGTGTTTCAGGATTGAGGAAATCTAGCTGTGCTGTATCATTCCAGGGCATTGACGTGCCATCATTACCATGGAAGATATAATCGGTCTTCCCTGTTCTTTTATCAATTCTTCGATACGTAACAGCTGCATCTGTTTGATCATAATAGTGATCCTCAATTCGGATATCGACATCGGGATCTACTGAGAGGTTTTCACCATTATAGGTGTACGAAGGAAATGGAGGATAATCCATGGAAATAAACAAATCAGGACGATGAAGCGCCCAATCACTATCTAAGCCAGTGTGGTTAGGGACCATGTCACTTGCTAGGCGAATCCCCCTCATATTACACCTGTTTCTTAAATCTTCTAAAGAGGACCATCCCCCGATAGATTCGGCGATATCATACGAGATAAGAGAGTAAGCCGAAGCTTCAGCTTCGGGATTCCCACACAGGTGCTTAATTCGCTTTGAAGCGGGACTACGCTCCCACAATCCAATAAGCCACAACGCAGTAATACCTCGCTGAGCCATTAAATCGAGTTCATAATCTGGAATCTCATGTAACTGAGTAATAGGATACCCATACATCTTTGAGAGCTGATCAAGCCACACTAGTGTGCTTTTAGCAATCATCACTACATTAGGCATCCAGTGCTCATCTGCACTATAAGCTTCATATTCTAAATCAAACCGATCAAAAGAGAGCACTTTCGAAGGGCCAGGGCCATCAAAATGGGGTCTTTGCTCCTCTTTAATATAATCGATGGCACGTAAGGCAAATTGACGTAAAGATTCAGGAAGGATATCTCCCCAGTGAGTTAAGATGAAAGAGATTTGGTCTAACAACGAATCTGGATGAATTTTTGCTGGTCTACTTAAGAATGAGAATAAATCGTCATTTCGCTCCCCAAGACCTTGTGTACTTTTTGCATTCTCAATCAGTTGTGTTAAAAACAGCTCAGAGTGGGGTGGGAAGCGGACTCCTCGAGGCTTAAGTAGAGGTCGAGCTGCCTTTTGTAATGCCCTATTTTCATTCATCACGTAGTGGATAAACAATCCACGAGCATTTTCTTCCATGACAAAAGGAGCTGTTGGAAATTGTTGGGTAAGAGCTGGAGAGGGAAATTGAGATGAGTAAAATGAGACAACTTGCTGGTTCTCTTTATTTAGTGAAATTTGTTTTGCTATTCGAACAAAGAAATCTTGATCTTTGACTTCAAGAAAGTTTGTGACCACAGCCTGATACAACAGATGAATGACAGCAGTTGCATGAATTTGTGCA
Organism: Sphaerochaetaceae bacterium; assembly: GCA_041655255.1. Lineage (GTDB taxonomy): Bacteria > Spirochaetota > Spirochaetia > Sphaerochaetales > Sphaerochaetaceae > JBBAFS01. The sequence continues at coordinate 12,965 of JBBAFS010000024.1, read as the reverse complement.
GCAGATAATGTTTGATTAGAGTGTCGCTCTTTTTGAATGGTATTGTAACGGTGGACAAGAGCCTTAGCCTCATCATATAAACCGCTTAAGTCGTTTTCAACAGCAAATACGGGATCATGGTAGCTCATCTCATTACGAGCTTTTAATGCAATTCTAAAATCTCTCACGCCCATTATATAATCTCCCTATAGACTCTTTTATCAGTATCCCAGCCTCATGTGCCCTCGTCAATAAGAATTCACTTTCCCAACGAAGATATAAGTGGCAGGCTTTTTGTTTGTGTGTTGTGTTCACACCATGTGTACAGTTGGTTATACAGAGCATCAAATATTAACGGAAGTTGAGACTCTTCGATGGGATCAAATCGAGATAACACAAACGATGAAACATCTTGATGTTGTGGTCTTCCAATCCCTATTCGTGCACGAAAGAAGTGAGAACTTCCAAGGTGTTGAACAATCGATCGTAATCCATTGTGTCCTCCCAGGCCTCCCCCTTGTTGGATTTTAGTAGTTCCAAAAGGGAGTTCTAAATCATCATGGACGACTAAGATCTCATCAACATTGATTCCAAAGTAGTGAGATGCTGCTTGAATGCTTCTTCCACTTTCGTTCATGAACGTATGAGGTGTGAGGATAATAACAGGTAGTGAAGCAATGTGTGCTTGAGCCCATGAGCCATGAAATGCTTCTTTGTACCGCGATGCATCGATATGAGGTAGAATATGTTCAAGGAAAAGTTGGCCACTGTTGTGTCTAGTTTTTCTATAACGAGAACCAGGATTACCTAAGAAGAGACACAACTGAATCATGCTTCCATCATAAAGGTATCTTGCCTCACGGGCAAGAGAAGGGGGAAAAGTATGTATATTCTTATCTTTTACGTTCCAACAACCCACACCGAAGAGGTTAAAGAAGCACTCTTTAAAGCAGGTGGAGGAAAAATAGGAAAGTACGAAAGATGCAGTTTCCAAAGTCTTGGAGAGGGGCAATTTTGCCCTAAAGAGGGATCTGACCCATATATCGGATCTACCGATGTACTACAACGAGTTGAAGAACACCGTGTTGAATTAGTCGTAGATGATCCATATATTGGTGCAGTAGTTCAAGCACTTATTGATGTCCACCCATACGAAGAACCTGCTTATCATGTGCTTAAAAATGAGAACCTTGTCTATTAATAGAGCAATTGTTACACTGCCTACAATAAAAAAGAGTAGGAGATGTCATGCATATTACCACGCTAGCTAAACAGAAGGTTCTTCTACTCGATGGGGCCATGGGGACGATGATTCAACAACTTCAACTCCCCAATGAAGCATTTATCATTGATGAGATAACGCAAAGTGTGGGATGCCTAGAAGCTCTGAATCTCTCCAATGCCCATTATATCCATGACATCCATCTTCAATATCTACATGCAGGAGCCGATATCATAGAGACCAACACCTTTGGTGCTCACCGATTCGCCCTCGCTCAATACCATCTTGATTCATATGTATACGATCTCAACCTTGCAGCAGTTGAAATAGCTAAAGCTGCTATTGAGACCTATAAAGAAGAAGGCTCTTCTCGACCTTTATATATTGCTGGAGTATTAGGGCCAACAGGAAAAAGTGCCTCATTTTCTAGTGATGTTGATGATGTTACCCACCGAGATGTCTCTTTTGAAGAGTTCGTCTCTGCCTATGAAGAGCAACTTGAAGCATTTGTTGATGGAAAAGTGGACCTCATTCTTATTGAAACAGTCTTTGATTCTCTTATTGCAAAAGCTGCCATTGTTGCAACGTTGAAAGTAGCAAAAGAGCGTCAAATTGAATTACCTATCATGGTAAGTGCCACCTTTAGTGATAAAAGCCAAAGGATGCTCTCAGGACAAACTCTTGAGGCCTTTGTCGATACGATGAGCCCATATGATCTTTTCAGTGTTGGGCTAAATTGTTCTACAGGGGCACAAGAGATGATTCCTTTAATTACTCAACTTAACGAGGTTAGCCCCTTTAGAGTCAGTGCACACCCCAATGCAGGCTTTCCGGACCAAGAGGGACATTATACCCAAAGCCCACAAGAACTCGCACACCTATTAGAACCACTGATCCACAAAGGGGTTATCTCTATTGTTGGAGGGTGCTGCGGGACCACTCCTGAACATATCGCCCAATTGCACAAGATCACTCAAAAAGCTCCCCCTCCGAAAGAGAGACAACAACGTAAACAATTAAGACTCAGCGGTCTTGAATCAATGAGAGTAGGGAGCGACGAACTTATTGTTGTTGGAGAGCGGTGTAATGTTGCAGGATCGAGAAAGTTTGCACGTCTTATTAAAGAGAAAGCTTACGATAAAGCTGTCTCCATTGCAAAAGAGCAAGTGTTACACGGAGCAACACTATTAGATATTTGTATGGATGATCCTTTAATAGATGCCCCTGGTGAAATGGTCCGCTTTATCCGACACCTTCTTGCCCATCCAGAGGTCGCCTCTCTCCCTTTTATGATTGATTCATCCGATTGGAATGTGATTAAAACAGCGCTGTATGAACTACAAGGAAGAGGAGTTGTAAACTCAATTAGTCTCAAAGAGGGAGAAGAGTCTTTTATTGAAAAAGCACAATTCATCCACACCCTTGGCTCTGCCATGGTGGTAATGCTTTTTGATGAAGAGGGGCAAGCCGACACCTATGAGAGAAAAATAGAGATAGCATTACGCTCATACAATCTGTTAATCAAACACAATATTCCTAAAGAGTCGATTATCTTTGATCCAAATGTATTAACTATTGCGACAGGAATCCAAGAACATGATGTGTATGCCAAAGCATTCATCGATGCGACAAAGTGGATAACTGAGCACCTTTCACATACCACAGTGAGTGCTGGAGTGAGTAATCTCTCTTTTGCTTTTAGGGGGAATAATGCTCTTAGAGATGCTATGCACGCTCTTTTTTTAGAAGAAGCAGAGAAAGTGGGGCTTCGTATGGCTATCATCAACCCTTCAGCTCAACGAGATACATCTCACATTGATCCAGAGATGGGGTCTCTTTTACGCACCCTAATTACTGCTGATTCGCCATCTTTAGAAGAGGTGCGTCACCAACTTGTTGAACGTGCTCAACAACAACGTGCTGTTGAGTCTCCTATCAAAAAGGAGACCCAAGAAACACAGTGGCGTGAATTTGAAGTAGAAAAACGCCTTGCACATGCTCTACTCATTGGAGAAGATGCTTACCTTAAAGAGGATTTACACGAGTTAGAGCACCTTGAAGCAGTTGAGATTATTGAAGGACCTCTTATGAGAGCGATGGGTGATATAGGGCAACTATTTGGAGATGGGAAACTCTATTTACCACAAGTAGTCAGATCTGCTCGAGTGATGAAACAAGCTGTCGATATCCTTCAACCCCGATTAAGCGAAGGAGCCACACAAGAGAATTCCAAAAAGGCGACTGTTGTAATTGCAACGGTAAAAGGGGATGTGCACGATATTGGGAAAAATATCGTTGCATTAGTGTTACGGTGTAACAACTTTGAAGTTATCGATTTAGGGGTGATGGTCCCTTCTGAAAAGATTGTAGAAGCTGCTATTACCCACAAAGCAGATATTGTGGGTCTGAGTGCTTTAATCACCCCATCTTTGCATGAGATAAGTCAGATATGTACCCTCTTTGAACAACAAGGACTTAATACACCGATTGTTGTTGGGGGAGCGACTACAAGTTTTGAACACACTGCAATTAAATTAGAACCGCTGTTTCCACACTATGTGTTTCACGCCAAAGATGCCTCAAGTGGTGTTACTGTAGCGTTAAATCTTCTCTCTTCACAACGAGAATCCTACACCAAGGAAATTTTTGATGAGTATGAAAAAGTTCGCCATAAGCATGCTCAACAAGAAGACATTCCGCCTCAGTGCTCGTTTCAAGAGGCAATAACAAAGAGATTTGTAAAACCTCGCCCTGCTCCTCAACCAACTTCTTTAGGAGTACATGTATTAAAAGATCTCGATGTTGAAAAGATCGCTTCTTTGATTAACTGGAATATGTTTGTCCGTTCTTACCGTGTACCACAGCAATCTCAACAAGCACATGATCTTATAAAAGAGGGAAAATCTCTTTTATATCAACAAGAGACACTCTCTTTATTCTCTTCCTCCTTAGAAGGAGTCATTGGCCTTTTTAAAACTCGTAAAGATGATCATCAAAGTATCACCATTCAATCAGATCAAGTAATCACACTACCACTACTAAGAAGTCAAACACCGAACAGAGATGGACTCTGTCTCTCATTAGCCGACTTTATCCACCCCACTGAACAAGATTATATTGGGATGTTTATTCTCAGTGGAGGAAAAAAGGTTAAAGAACATATCGAAAAATACACCTCAGAAGGAAATGACGAAAAAGCACTCATGTTGCAACTTCTCGCCGATCGAATGGTCGAAGCTCTGAGTGAGTATGTTCAACAACTACTTTCAACACAGTGGTGGGGTTTTGAAAATGAGACAATTATTCGTCCCGCTATTGGTTACCCAATACATCCCAATCATCAAGATAAGGCTCTTGTGTTTGACCTCCTTCATGCTTATAAGAACCTCGAGGTTACACTCACTGAAGGATATTCAATGGATCCTTCATTTAGTGTGTGTGGATTATATGTTGTTGGAGAGGGGGTACGCTACTTCTCTATTGGGAAGGTAGAAAGAGAACAAGTAACCGAGTATGCTACTCAAGTAGGACGTTCGTATAACGAAGTTGTCGACTCATTAGCATTAGATGTATATGAAAGGTAAGCTCATGAAAGTTGTAGATTTAATTAAGAAGGCAAAACGTCCATTATTCACATTTGAATTAGTTCCCCCTTTAAAGGGAAACTCTATTGAGTCGATTAACGCTACCATTGAGCGACTACTGAAATACGACCCAGCCTACATTAATATTACCAACCACCAAAGCCATATCATGTATGTTGAACGTGAAGATGGAGTCATTGAAAGAAAATTAATACGTAAGCGCCCTGGCACCATTGGACTCTCTGCTGCAATTCAATACCGCTATAAAGTACCAGTTGTTCCACACCTCATCTGTGGTGGAAACACCAAAGAACAGATTGAAGATCAATTAGTTGAACTCAACTTTTTGGGTATCGAAAATATCTTAGCTCTACGAGGAGATCCCTCTTCAATCGAAAAGAGATTTACCCCCACTGAAGGGGGACACGCCTATAGCGATGAGTTAGTAAAACAAATTGCCGATACCAACAAGGGGATGTATCTCGATCCAACACTCAGAGAACCCTTAGCGACCAATTTTTGTGTTGGTGTTGCGGGGTATCCTGAAAAACACTTAGAAGCTCCAAACTTGGAATATGACATTGCTATGTTGAAACAAAAAGTGGAAGCCGGAGCAGAGTATATTGTCACTCAGATGTTCTTTATCAATGATTACTACTTCTCGTTTGTGAAAAAATGTCGGGATGCTGGAATTCATGTCCCTATTATTCCAGGGATAAAACCAATTCAACGAAAAAGAGACCTCGAACTGCTTCCTCAGACATTTAAAGTAGATCTTCCTTCTCACCTCGTTTCAGATATTACACAAAGCTCTTCGGTACAAGAGGTGCGAGAAATTGGAATTGACTTTTGTATCACTCAAGTCAAAGAGCTTCTTTCAAAAGGGGTGCCCGGAGTCCATTTCTATACACAAGGGAGAGGAGAGCCTGTTGCTCAAGTAGTTGAAGCAACCTTTTAACGACTTTTTGTCACTCCTACACGCTTACACACATCATACACTGGACACTTTGAGCAGTGAGGAGAAACGGGAGTACATATTGTTTGTCCAAAGGAGACTAATAGCTCATTCAGAGGAATCCAAAATCGTTGAGGCATCACATGCTGAAGTGCTTTTTCAGACTCTTCGGGAGTTTTAGTCGCAATCCATCCCATCCGATTACTAATGCGATGCACATGAATATCGACACAAATAGCATCAATGCCAAATCCCAAATTGAGTGTTAAGTTCGCAGTCTTAATACCCACCCCAGGTAGGCTCATTAACTCTTGTTGAGTTGAAGGGACTAAAGAGTCGTATTGATCTATTAATATGTGAGATATTTCTAAGATGTTTTTCGCTTTATTTCGGTAAAAGCCTGCAGGGTAAATAGCCTCTTCAATCTGTTGTTGATTCAAGCTTACCATTTGTTGAGGTGTATCAGCTAATTCAAACAAACGATACGACGCACTTATTGTCACAGCATCTTTCGTTCTCAGTGAAATAAGTGTTGAGATAAGAACGTGATATGGGTCGTGCTTTTCTAAGGCAATGGTCGATACTGAAGGGAGATCTTTCCCCTCTTTTACAACAGCTAATCTCATCTTCTCAAATAGGTTATCCCAATCAATATTCATAGTGTGTATCGTATAAGGGAAAGAGGGGAAGCTCAATGGCTTGTTGACAACAAGGATAAAAACATCTAGCTTTTGCGTACCATGATAATAGTATTAAAGAGTCACATCACAGAGGGACAAAAGTACTCAATTAAAAAGTTTCTCACATCTCACGACTTCCAAGTCAAAGAGATTGTTGGAGAACAAGAGACAATCTTTGGAGCTGTCGGAGTACATAGAATAGACCTCAGAGAAGTAGAACTTCTCGAAGGGGTTGCAAAAGTCATCCCCATTTCAAAACCGTATAAACTCGCTTCAAGAGAGTTGAAAAAATCTGACACCATCGTCCAAGTGGGAAAAGTAAAAATTGGTGGACCGCGAGTCGTTGTTATAGCTGGTCCATGTGCTGTTGAAAGCAGAGAACAAATCATGGAAATTGCCCGCTTGGTAAGAGAATCAGGAGCTGTTATTTTACGTGGAGGAGCATTTAAACCACGAACGAGCCCATACAGTTTCCAAGGTCTCGGCGAAGAGGGTCTTCAATACCTCAAAGAGGCTGGAGAGGCATACGACATGCCTATTGCCACCGAAATTGTAAATCCTAAAGATACTGAATTGATGATGAAGTACATCGATATGTTTCAAATCGGTGCACGGAACATGCAGAATTTTGAACTACTGAAAGAGGTAGGACAAACAGGCTTTCCTGTCCTTCTTAAAAGGGGATTGTCAGCAACTATTGAAGAGTGGTTAATGGCAGCTGAGTACCTCATGGCAAGTGGGACCGAAAAGGTTGTCTTGTGTGAAAGAGGAATTAGAACCTACGAAACAGCCACTCGAAACACATTAGATATTAGTGCTATTCCAGTGATTCAAAAACTCACACACCTCCCAGTCATTGCTGATCCTTCTCATGCAACGGGACTGCGGGATATGGTGAGTCCCATGTCGCTCGCTATTGTAGCATCAGGAGCAAGTGGGCTTACTGTCGAAGTGCATAACAATCCAGATCAAGCGTATAGTGATGGTCCTCAATCGTTATATCCCGAACAGTTTGATAAACTGATGAAAGATATTCAGGCCCTAGCCCCAGTTATTGGTAAATCACTAGAACGAATCCCCAGAACTCGTAAAGGTGTGGAAGTTTGGGGAGCTAAAGAGACGCTCATTCCCTCATTTGACTCATTAAAGATTGCCTTCCAAGGAGAGAAAGGAGCTTATAGCGAACAAGCTATTATGCAAATCTTTGATGAAAGTGCCGCCACACTCCCATGTAAAACCTTTGCCTCCGCATTTGAAGCGGTCGAAAATGGGGAAGCTCGCTATGGTGTATTACCTGTAGAAAACACCCTTGGTGGGACGATTAACGAAACTCTCGATTTATTGTTGAGGTATCCTAATGTGACCGTTGTTGGTGAAAAGCAAATTAGAATTTCACATCAACTCATAGGACTACCAAAAAGCTCATTAAAAGAGATTAAAAAGATCTACTCTCACCCTCAAGCATTAGCACAAAGCGTTGAATTCATTGAGAAACAAATGCCACATTCTGAAGCAGTTCCTTTCTTTGATACAGCTGGAGCTGTTGCTTATATTGCCAAGATGAACGATCCAACTCTTGCTGCGATTGCCAGCACTACAGCAGCAACGACTCATAAGATGAAGATTCTGGCCTCGGCGATTGAAACTGATAGTAGTAACTTTACCCGCTTTTATGTTGTGTGTCGTGATGAGGATGCCTCAGTCTTTAGAAGTGCAGTGAAACTCGACCGAGTTGCCATGGTATTCTCTGTGGCTGACAAACCAGGGGCTTTATTTGAAGTTCTCTCGATCCTCTCTCGGTATGGATTAAACATGAAAAAACTAGAGTCTCGTCCTATACCAGGTAAGCCTTGGGAGTACTCATTCTTTATCGAATCAGAGATGGTTGAAGACGATCAGTATGCTTTGGCAATCGAAGAGCTTGGAAAAGCCTGCTCTATGTTTAGAATTCTTGGAACGTTTCGAGGTGACAGGAGATAGAGATGGGAGTAGCCTCTCTTTTTACCCCAGCGAAGCTAATCATAGGACTTCTTTCGACCCATGAGGAGATCCACCAGTCACTGTTTAAGAGATTAGAAGGAATATGGGGTCCTATAGAGCGTAAGAGTCGATTACACCCTTTTACTTACACATCGTATTATAACGAAGAGATGAAAGCAGTTCCGCTACGCCAGTATCTTATCTTTAAAAACCTCATTGACCCCTCTTTATTAGCTTCCATTAAGATAAAGACTAATGAGATGGAACACGACTATATTGTCGATGGGGGACGAAGTATCAATTTAGATCCTGGAGTACTCACTGTCGAAAATGTCATGTTAGCAACAACCAAAAATAGAGGACACCGTATTCCACTTCATGATGGAATTTATGGAGAAGTTACGCTGTTATATACTCAAAAGACGTACATCGATTTTATGTGGACGTACCCCGATTACAAAACAGATGAGAGTAAAACGTTCTTTTTGGATGTTCGTAAACACTACCTTAAACAACTGGAAGAAGAGTTCAATTAAAGCAAGATAACACTGCCTGTCGTGTTTTGTATATGAGATACGTTACGTGTGTTCTTATACTTTTATTCGCCTTCAGTGGTGTCAGTTGTGATACTAATCGGACAATCACTATCTCCATAAGTGAATCTCACCCATGGGAACGAGCAAGCGGAAGAGTCTTTTGGTATACGTTTGTCTATCCTGAGGGAGATGAGCTGATGAAAATTAATCTTCCTATCGGAGTGAGGGAAATTACTATTAATCGACCAAAACTCCACTCATTTGTGTGTGCTGCCTATCCACTAGGGGAGGGAATTCCTTTTGGCGGGGCATATGTTCTTCCTCAACAAAAAAGTGTTGAACTTCACTTACAAGAAGGCCCTTTAGTTGAAGCTTTGTTACACACATCAAAAAAGTGGAGTCGTGTTGTGAGCCAAGTAAATTACAACCAACTTAAAGAGCTGGTGAAAAACGTAGATCACACCATGATAGCTCTTCAGTGGAACGCTTTGGTGAAAGATATAGTAGATGGAAAGCTAAAAGAGAGTTCGGTGAAAGCAGGCAATCGAAACAAGGTGGTTATTGAAGAACTCCCTCCTGGAAAGTGGGTCAGTGAAACAGACGCCGTTCCCTCTTTTACAGCCTTTATGGATCATGAAGTGACAATGGAGAATCTTCCATCTGGGATGATACGGTTTTTACATGTTGAACAGAATATGGAGTTACGTATCATTGTTCCTGAAGAGAGTAATGAAGAGGTCTTTTGGCATATCACCACAGTTGACCCTCTATTGTTGCTATCTGATTCGTTATACTACGAGTTGCTCTACGGAAGAAAGTAGTTCTTTATGATTCCACAATCTCCTCATATTTCATCCTGGTAAGTAGTTCAGTAATGCTCTTATATGGCTAAGACTCATATGTGATGTATAACCTGTTGACAAAGTCTAGTAGAATACTAGACAATCAAGAATTGTTAGCCTTAGCTAACAATAACGGTGCCGGTATCACAACGTTATACCAGCGGGGATGTGTACGTTTTTCGGGCTCTTTTGAGTGATCGAGTAGCGAGCCAACCAATTGAAATTGAATCTAATTAATTAAAAATGTGTTGTAGGAGTAAGATATGAGGAAGTTCAATAAAGTGAACCCTTTAGGTTTCATGTTGTTGGTTGCAGTGTTGCTCTTTGGGCTCTCAAGTGTGAGTGCTGGTGGAGTCAAAGAACAAAGTGTTGTGTTTTCCGATTCTACGGAAACCGTTGTGATAGAAGATGTTCATCAAGCGGTAACAGTTCCAATAAACCCAAAGCGAGTGGTTGCATTAGATAATAGAACATTTGAGACATTGGAAGATTGGGGGTATTACTTTGGCTGCAGTTCCAAAGGGAGTGATGCCCGCAGATTCAACGTATGTCTCAGATCGCTCTGTATTAGATGTAGGGATGCATACCGACCCTAACCTTGAGATTATCGCCGCCGTTAATCCTGATCTTGTCATCATCGGTCAACGATTCGCTCAATTCGATAAAGATATCCGAGCATTGGTTCCCAATGCTGCGGTCATTGATTTGAATTTTGACGTCTCGGTAACTGCTGATAAGGCAGGGGAGAACTTAATACACGGGTTTAAGAACTCCACTCGTGCCTTGGGGCAGATCTTCGATAAGAACGAAGAGGCTCAACAATTGATTACGAGTCTAGACGCTGCGACCTCCAAACTGAAGGCGGCATATAACGGGAAGGACACAGTTATCAGCGTTGTGGTCTCTGGAGGCAATATCGGTTTTTCTGCCCCAAAGACGGGACGCGTGTGGGGACCGTTGTATGAAGTATTCAACTGGGTTTCAGCTCTCAGTGTATCTCATGCATCCTCTGATCACATGGGTGATGATATCTCTGTTGAAGCGATTGCCCAAAGCAACCCTGATTGGCTTCTGGTCTTAGATCGGGATGCTGCGGTCTCTTCTACCATAGATGCCGTTCCCGCACACGATGTGATTGATCGTTCACCAGCTTTGAGAAATACTACTGCCGTCAAAAAGAATCAGATTGTCTATGCACCACATGATACCTATACCAACGAATCGATTCAGACGTTTATCGAGTTGTTTGAAATCCTTGGTAGGGCGTTTAGCGAAAAAGAGTAACACTATGAGATCTAGACTATGGACAAGGTCCTTCATTGCCTTGGTTGTAGCTGTGTTAGCCCTGGGAATTGGGTCATTATTCATCGGAGTCTATGATATCTGGGGAAAGGAAGATGGACTGAACATGTTCTTCATTACCCGAGTTCCCAGAACCGTAGCATTGATGCTCACCGGAAGTGCGATGTCAATGGCAGGTCTAGTCATGCAGTTACTTACCCAAAATAGATTAGTAGAACCAACAACAACGGGAACAATCGAGTGGGCAGGCTTAGGTTTGATGATTATCTACCTGCTATTTCCTGCTCCTTCGTTGATGTTACGAATGGGTGGGGCAATCATCTTCTCTTTTGTCGGGACAATGGTGTTCTTTATGTTCTTACGGAGAGTGAAGCTCCGCTCCTCTTTAATCGTTCCGATTATCGGGATGATGTTAGGGGCGGTCGTTTCAGCGATTTCAACGTTTATTGCCCTCACGTTTCGAATGTCTCAAAATGTAGAAGCATGGTTTGTGGGATCGTTTGCTCCGATACAAGTGGGGCGATACGAATACCTGTACCTCATTGTTATTGTCACAATTGTCATATTCATCTATGCAGATCGCATCACATTAGCTGGGCTAGGGGAGGATATTGCAACTAGCCTCGGGGTGAACTACAACACGATTGTCATTGTGGGAACCGCCCTTATCGCCATAGCTGTTGGTGTCGTTGTATCGGTTGTTGGAAATATCCCTTTTCTTGGGTTGATTGTACCAAATATCGTTTCAATGTACCGAGGCGATGATTTGAGAAGTAATTTGCCATGGGTGTCTGTATTGGGAATGGGGATCATTACTCTTATGGATATCATCTCTCGGACGATAATCATGCCCTTTGAGGTTCCCGTCTCTTTGATATTGGGAACTGTGGGTGCGGTGGTGTTTATCTTTATCTTACTGCGTAAACGCACATCTATATGAGTGTATTAAAAAAAGGAGAAGAAGCAATGATGTTCAGTGTCACTGAGCGTGCTATGAAACCCAAAGTCCAAAGATCTTCTCAATCTTTTCGTTCCCGTAAAGATCAAAAAAAGTATTGGGCATTACTGACGATATGCTTCATATTAGGTCTATTCGCTTCTGTTGGGCTGTTGGTGTATCAAAACCCTGTACCGGTCACATCTCCTTCATTTATCCCAGTTGTCCGTAGAAGGGCAGTAGCTCTTGTTGCAATGTTGATTGCCGCAGTAGCTCAAAGTATTTCGACGGTGGCGTTTCAGTCGACTACGAACAATCGAATTATTACCCCCTCCCTTTTGGGTTTTGAGGCACTCTATTCGACAATCAACACCGCCACAATCTTCTTTTTCGGATCGGGAGTGTTTCTTCGATTCAACGAGGGCCTTGTCTCATTTCTCTTTCAAATTGGAGTGATGATTATCATGTCGCTTATGTTGTATGGATGGCTGCTCAGCGGTAAGTATGGAAATTTACAACTGATGTTGCTTGTGGGAGTTGTGATTGGCACGGGTCTAAAATCAGTATCGTCGTTTATGCGTAAGTTATTAGCCCCTTCGGAATTTGATATCCTACAGGCACGACTCTTTGGCTCAGTGAGTAACGCAGATGAGTCATACTTTCCCATTGCAATCCCACTTGTAGTTGTTGCTTCAATTCTTCTTTTCATGAATGCAAAACGATTAAATGTTCTCGCTTTGGGAAAAGCAACAAGCACTTCTTTGGGGGTGAATCATCAAAGAGGGGTGATATATACGCTGATTTTGGTCTCTCTGTTAATGTCTGTTTCCACAGCCTTACTTGGACCGCTTACGTTTTATGGATTTTTGGTGGCAACGATGACCTATCAATTAGTGCCCACCTTTGATCATCGATACATCTTCCCGATGTCTGTGGTCCTTGGGTTTC
>JBBAFS010000023.1:0-21775 GCA_041655255.1 Sphaerochaetaceae bacterium | reverse complement strand
TTCAGCAGATGAGAGAACATAAAAGAGCTTTACCGAAGGATTTGTTGCTCCATATTCGACAATTTTACTTTTTATCGAGTAACGATCATCATCTAAGCCTGTAATAGTAAAAGAGTTAGCTCTTGGATTGGCGGAGAACATAATTTCATTATCTAAGTTGTAAAATGTTGGTATACCACAACTGGTTAAAAAGAAAAACAGTGCCACAAATAACACAACAAAAATGTTATGTGTGTAATGGCACCGTTTCATAAGAAACTCCTTTATAGAAGGAGGATTAATGTAAGATTACTAAACGAGACTGAGCTAATTTAGCAAACTCACTTTGTTCAAATTCGTCGATAAGCTGTTGTAAGAGCGCTTTAGCAAGATCCACTTGTCCATTGCTCTCGTGTAACCTTGCGAGGTTAAACAAAGCATTTGAGCGCTGAGGAGCATCTTCATAGGTATCATAGACTCCCTGGTAGTACTCCATAGCTAATGCGCTATCACCAAGTTGTTCAGCACTCACCGCTGCATTAAACAATGCAAGCGATTGTAGATGACTCTCGGCTCTTCTTTTATTGAACGCCACAGTAGTAAAGTGATCTAATGCATCATCAAACGTATCTTGTTTAAAAGCGATAAGACCTAAAAGATATTCTGCTTTCATAGCGGGATAAGAACTTGTTTTCTTATGACTAAGAGTAGTTAACTCATCCACTAGATGTTCAGGAAGTGCTTCATCAGAGGGGGAATTATACCACCCATAAAAGTCATCACTTAAAGCATCAATAGCTGCTTGGTTTTTATCAGCGTTCTTATTACTGACAGAAATACCAATCCACAGAGCGACCACTACAATAACAATGAATGCTCCTAGTCCAATAAGGAAATCGGTATGTCGTCCTAGTAAGGAAGCGAAGCCTTCTTCAAACTTCCCTACTTTCTCTTTATCTTGTTTTTCTGACATCTATGTCCCCACTACTCTTGGTTGTTCTCTCGGGATTTCATTAAATCACCAAAAGTGAAGGTGTCCTCATCGTCTTCATCATGAATATACTTCTTCATTTCAGACTCTTGGCTCTTTCTAATCATCTCTTTAATGGAGAGTGAGAGTTTTTGAGTCGAGGGGTTAATTTCCACTACAGCAGCGTTAATTGAGTCCCCTACTTTGAATTTTGTTAACACTTCATCGGTATACTCATCATCTGGTCCAATAAGGTTGTATTTACTAATGAGTCCTTCAATGTCACCAAGAACTCGGACAAATACTCCAAAATCGGTAACGTTGGTAACTTCGCCACTAATAACAGACCCTTTTGGATAATCTTGTCTGAGGGTTTGCCATGGGTTACCTTCGAGTTGTTTTACCCCAAGACGAATGTGACGAGTTTGTGAATCGACTCGTGTTACCACAACGTCAATCACATCACCTTCTTTACAAAACTCGTTCATGTTACGAACTTTTTTCGTCCAAGAGATATCATCGAGGTGTAAAAATCCATCAATACCATCTTCAAGATTAATAAATGCTCCACTATTTGTGATTTTCACAACAGGCTTGGTGAGTGTTTTACCCATTGGGTAACGCTCTTCAATAGTATTCCAAGGGTTCTCTTCAAGTTGTTTTAATCCTAAGCTGACTCTTTTTTTATCAAGATCGTATCCAAGGATTTTAGCCTCAACAACATCGCCTAATGATAATAACTCTTTAGGATCGTTAATTCGTTTGGTCCATGAGAGTTCACTAATATGGGCTAAGCCTTCAATACCAGGCTCGATCTCAATGAAGACACCAAAAGAGGTAATCTTTGTCACTGGAGCCTTCACCACATCATCAACACCATATTTAGTTTCGAAGTGGTTCCAAGGATCTTCTTGCATATGCTTCAGTGATAAGTTAATTTTTTGGCTTGCTGGATCAATGTTAATCAGTCTGAGTTGAATTGTTTCACCTTTTTTCACAAAATCTTTTGGTTTTGTGACGTGACCCCAACTCATATCGTTAATATGAAGTAGTCCATCAAATCCACCTAAGTCGATAAAAGCACCAAAGCTTGTAAAGCTTTTAACACTCCCTTCAACGACATCCCCAATTTTTACAGAAGTGAAGAATTTCTCTTTATTCTCTTTAATTTTCTTTTCTAGGTATTCTCTGCGAGAAACAACACTCTTTAAGCGTGTTCCTGTATGGAATTTATCTATAATAAAGTAGTCGGCAATACCAATAAGAGTTTCAGGATCTTCCACTCTCATCACATCTGCTTTTGATAAAGGACAAAAACCGATGAATTCATTACCAAGGTCGACTTCAAATCCGCCTTTAATAACTTTAATAAATTTACCCATAACTGGTGAACGTTGAGCAGCTGCTTCTTTAAGCACCTCTGTCCGTTCTTTGATGTCAGCGCGTTTTTTAGAGATAACGATTTGACCGCCTCTCCCCTCTTTGTTGACAATCATGACCTTGACTTCGTCGCCGACGGCGGGAACAGTGGGAAACTCTTCTAGGCTAATTCGACCTTCAGATTTATACCCCACATCCACAAACACATACTCATTATTGACCTGAACTACAGTACCGGTAACGAGTTGACCGTCTTCAATTTCATCAAGAGATTTTAAATAGTGTTCCTGCATAACACTCTGCATATCTGAACTCTTTTGTGGTTCTTCTTGTGTGTTTAACACTTCTTTATTATCTTCCACTTCCCTCTCCTGATCCGAATTTTGACCGTTTAAACGGCTGAATATAACAGATAACACTTTCTCATAAACTTCTTCTATGGTCAAGTGTGAGCTATCTATATAGGTGGCATCTTTGGCCCTCTTTAAAGCCCCTACTGCCTTGTTTTTGTCAATTTCATCCCTTATTTGAATTGAGTCTAAAATCTCTTGATACTCTGCTTCGCCTGGGTGTTGTAAGTAACGTCGTTTCGCCCGCTCTTCAGCAGTTGCATCAATGTAAAATTTAGCTTGGGCATGGGGAAATACTACGGTGGTAATATCACGCCCTTCACACACGATATTCAGCCCATGTTGAGCTAAAGCTCTGAGTTGTTCATTCACTATCTCCCTTAGTGGAATAATAGCTGAGTGTTGGGCGACATATTGATCTACTTGATGGGTATGTAACTGATCTTCAATATCATTTCCATCTAATGTTAACCGCCCATCTATAATACTCGGGAGTGTTGTTTTAGCTACTTCCAAAACAACATTCTCATCGGTAGGATCGAGTCCCTGTTGTAATAGATTATAGGTAATAGCACGATAAAAATTACCTGAATTGAGATAATAAAAGTCTAACTTTTGAGCAATTAAGTGGGCAACACTACTTTTACCTACCCCTGCAGGACCATCTATAGCAACTACAAACCCTGTTGGTTTAACCATGTTGAGCCTCCCTTAACAGTCGGGCAATTTCCCCTTTAGAGACAGCTCTGTATCTTCCAGGTTGCAAGTTCTTTAGTAATAAAGAGCCAATACGGAGGCGAATGAGCTTTTGTACGGTATAGCCATAGTGGTCTAATATCTTTCTAATTTCTCTATTTTTCCCTTCCGTAAGGGTAATACGTACTTGTCTTTTCCCCTCTAAGGCAAAACGCCTAATAGTGTACGGGCGTTGACTATCGATATAGACCCCTTTGAGTGCTTCTTCCAAATGAGCTCTTTGTATAATCTCTTTAGTTGTCACATAGTACTCTTTTTCAATCTCGTACTTTGGGTGGGTTATAATTTGGGCTGCTTCTCCATCATTAGTAAACAGGATAAGGCCACTAGAGTCTTTGTCTAACCGACCGACATGAAACAAATAGTGTTGATGAGGTACATCAATTAAGTCACGAGCAAAAGCCGTCTCATTAGGATCGTAATTACTTGACACATACCCTCGAGGTTTATTCAGTGCATAATAAAACTTTTGATCAGAGACTTCTGCTAATTGATGATCAACAGTAACCACATCGTCTTGCTCTACTTTAGTACCTAAGGTAGTTACTTTCACAGTATTGACTCTTACTCTCCCTTCGGTAATAAGAGTTTCACAAAAGCGGCGAGAGCCATAGCCACTACGGGCTAAGTAGAGTTGTAAACGCATGGGAAAATCACTGCTCATCAAAAAGCTCCTCTTGGTGAATAAATCGTTGTTGGTCAACTTCAGAGAGTGTTGGTAAATCCTTTATGGAACGGAGGTTGAACTCAAGAAGAAACTTTTTAGTTGTTCCAAACAGTGAGGGTGCTCCAGGGACTGGCTTTTTCCCTACAACGACAACGTACTCTCTTTCACGTAACACTCTAAGAATGTTATCACTAGCAACACCACGAATATTCTCTATTTCTCGTCGGGTGACTGGTTGAGAGTAGGCAATAATAGCTAAAGTCTCTAGTGCTGCTTTAGATAATCGGCGATCAACTTTTTTTCCATACCCTACTCTTAATCTCTCATGAAGATCACTTGAGGGGGTAAAGCCCCAGTGATTTAATGTTTCAACTAAGTCTAAGCCGTGCATATGCTTTGCCCAGTACTCTTTTAACTCATCTAATGCTTCTAACAATACTTCATCTTCCAGTTGAGTAAATCGCTTTAATTGTTCTAAGGACAACGGCTCATTTTCTAAAAAGAGAAACACTTCAATGAGACGAGCCTCTAAAGATAATAACGTGTGACTCATCAATTTTCCTCTAACTCAATTTCTATATCATAGTGATTATTTTGTTGATCATCTTCTTCCAACAGTGGAGTTGGCTCAGTAACTTTCTCTTGTTCCTGTTCTAAGAACATATCGTAAGAAGCGTCATATTCGGTACTCACAATTGATTCCACATCAAAATCATCTTTCTTACGTATGACAATGTCTCCAAAGAGTTGGTGTTGAAAGATCGTAATCATAGACCATTTTACCGCATCTAAAATAGCTAAAAAAGCACATATGATATGTAGTGGAGAGTGTGGATCTCCTACGATATCTAAAAAAGAGATCTCCTCATGCTTTTCAAACAACTCAGCCATATAGGTGAGTTTTTGTCGAGGTGTAACCTCTTCATACATATCATAGACATGGTCATGACTCATGCTCTTTAAGAGTGTTGAAAATGTTTCTAATAAATTCCACACCGAAACCCCACTCCAGAGCTCTTGATCTTCAAAAGGGAGCATAAACTGGTTTTTCTTTCGCTGAATAAATAACTCCCCTCGGTGGTTTGTATCGGCTAACAGTGCTGTGTATCGTTTAAATTTTTGGTAATCAAGTAACTTTTCTACTAATTCACTTCGTAATTCATTAAATTCAAAATCTTCATCATCAGTATCATCCGATGGGATTAGTAATCGACTTTTCATATAAATTAAATGAGCTGCCATTGCATAAAACTCAGTTAAATCATCTAAATCGAGTTTACTAGCCACTTCTAAATAGTGGAGAAATTGATCAGTAATTTCACTAATGGGGATATCATAGATATTAATTTGGGCCTTTTCTACTAAATGAAGTAAGAAATCTAAAGGTCCATCAAAGTGTCGAATCGAGTAGGAGAGAGCTTTTTTTGTGTGCCCTGCTGCCTCTTGTATTACCATGAGACGAGTATACCGTGTTCACCCCTTTAGGTAAAGTTACCTAAAGGAGTTATCACTGAACAAAACAGGGAGCTATTCTTCTTTCTCTTCACTATATTGGGGAAACATCAAACTTCGAAGCGTTGCCTCTAATTCAGTGGTAATATCTGTGTTTGTTCGTAAGAAATTAAGGGCATTTTCTCTTCCTTGGCCAATTTTCTCATCTTTATAGGAGTACCAAGATCCACTTTTGTTTAAGAGATCATACTTGAGTGCAGCATCTAAGATAGAGCCGTGGTAGCTTAACCCCTCTCCAAAGAACATATCGAGTTCTACTCTCTTAAAGGGGGGAGCTACTTTATTTTTTACAATTTTAATTCGGACACGGTTTCCAATAATATCATCAGCACTTCGACTAATAGCTTCTATACGTCTGACTTCTAGGCGGACTGAAGAGTAGAATTTAAGGGCATTACCACCGGTCGTTGTTTCAGGGTTACCAAACATAACTCCGATTTTCATCCTAATTTGGTTAATGAAAATAATAGTTGTATCACTTTTAGCTAAAATTCCGGTGAGTTTACGAAGAGCTTGGCTCATGAGGCGAGCTTGTAAGCCCATGTGAGAATCTCCCATCTCTCCGTCAATTTCAGCTTGCGGTGTTAATGCGGCAACACTATCGACTACGATGATATCGACAGCTCCCGAACGAACTAACGATTCAGCAATCTCTAAAGCTTGTTCACCGTTATCGGGTTGGCTAATCCACAATTCATCAGTATTTACACCAAGTTTTTTTGCATAGGTTGGATCTAGTGCGTGCTCAGCATCAATAAAGGCTGCAATTCCACCAGCTTTTTGGCACTCGGCGATTGCATGAAGGGCAATAGTAGTCTTTCCTGAAGACTCAGGACCATAAATTTCAACAACTCTCCCTTTTGGGTATCCCCCTACTCCTAAGGCCTCATCTAAAAGGATAGATCCACTGGAAATTACATGAATCGATTTATCGATGGGGCTATCACCAAGTTTCATTAAAGCCCCTTTTCCATATAATTTATCTATTTGACTACGAGCTGCTTCAAGGGCAACAAGTTTTTGTTTATCATCGGTTAAAGCTTCTTTTACACGCTGAACTGATTGTTTTGCCATATGTTTATAGTGCTCCTTTCTTTATATACTACTGTGAGAAGTATCACACTTCACGTTGAGGCGAATCCAACACAATAGTAACAGGTCCATCGTTAGTATACGCTACTTTCATGTGTTCTCCAAATAAACCCGTTTGAACTTCTACCTCTTTTTGTTCAACCTCTTTCATAAATAGCTCATACAATGCGTGAGCCTGTTTAGGTTCAGCTGCTTTATTGAAAGATGGTCTATGTCCTTTATTCATATCTCCATATAAGGTGAACTGGCTCACTACTAACATCTTACCGCCTATATCCTTTAGTGAGAGATTCATTTTGCCTTGATCATCTTCAAACACTCTCATATTCACAATCTTATGTGCCATATAAGAGACATCTTTTTCAGTGTCACTATGAGTCACTCCAACATAGACTAACAATCCATGCTCAATAGAGCCAATGAGTTGGCCATGCACGGTAACTGAAGCATCACTTACTCGTTGTATCACAGCTCTCATCAGCTTTTGAGCCCTTTCACATATGAAGTAAGACCTTTACGATCATCATCACCAAAAAAGGCACTTCCCATCACTAAAACATCAGCCCCTGCATCAACAATTGTTTGTGCATTGTGACGATTCACTCCCCCATCGACACTGATAAGGAAATCAAAATTATGTTGTTCTCTTAAGTGTGCTAAACGTTCTACTTTTTCAATAGAGCGCTTTAAAAACTTCTGTCCGCCAAAACCAGGGTTCACACTCATCACTAATACAAGTTCCACATCTTCTAACACAAGCTCAATGGAATCGACTGGTGTCGATGGGACAATTGAAACCCCTGGCTTTTTACCTTGATCACGAATTAATTGTAGGGTTCTTTGAAGGTGAATTGATGCTTCACTGTGAACAGTGATGTAATCACTGCCACTTTGAGCAAATTGAGGGATAAAATTATCAGGATTCACAATCATCAAATGGGTATCAAACACCAAAGAAGAACCCTCTCTAATATCTCCAATGACATGAGGACCAAACGACATATTAGGGACAAATGATCCATCCATTACATCAATGTGGAGCCATTGAGCACCCATTGATTCAATCATCTTTACGTCTTCACCAAGTCGGCTAAAATTGGCCGAAAGCATCGAAGGAGCCAGTATTACTTCATTGTTTTTCTTCATACCTCTATTTGTAGCAGATAGTACCACTTTTGGAAAGCTCAGAGATAGAAAGAGACTTTTCAAGGTCCCTAATCTACATTCTTAATACAGCAGAATTATACTACGTCCATTTGCCTAACAGACAATTCATTTTTAGCTACCCGCAAGAAAAGCAACTAGAATCTCAAGATAAATTTTATATGAACCTAAGTACCATCATACGATTGAAATTGAAAAATGTTACATTATGAGACGGTATTACTAACTTGTGTTTCATTAATTCAATGAGAGTTACATGCTCAAGTGAGTTCTTAGGTTTTCTGAAAAACAGATAATGCATTTTGTGTGGCTTTCTCTTATTTTAAGCTTTTATTATCAGAAACGAGTTTATCCTAATATTGCAACGTATTTGCCTATGTGGTATTATAATAGTACGACTTGGATGATATCTCACCTTGTAACACCTGAGCATTTTCACTTTCTTCAGTGGAAGTTCTAAGAGCTCGGGTTATTTATTGTTTATCCAAAAAGTGAATAAAATTTGGGAGCATTGCATGAGTACTATAAACATTAACACCCTATTAACTGAAGAAAAGTGGACACGAGCTACTGTAAACGATTATAACGTTGCAAGTTTGCAGGAGTTTGATGCTCAACTTGCGGGTATTGATGATCCCGAAAAACTCGTTGAAGTTAAAACTACGTGTGAAGAGTATCTTCAAAAGAATAAAAGTTCCATTTTAGCCATGTATCTTGCAGGGAGTGTCTCATTAAAAAGACGTTCATTAGATTATGGTGCTATGACTAATTTAGTCGAACTTTTTAAAGAGAATAAAAAGTATGCGATTGTTGAATTTCTTGCTAAAAAGATCTTAGAAAAGTTTGATGATAAATATGTTATTCGTATTTTAGCTGATACTTATGAAAAATTAGGTAAAGAGAAAGAGCAATTCGACTTATATGAATTATTAGTAAAAGTCGATTATGAAGAGACTGATCTTCTACTTACCTTAGCTGAGAAGTTTGTCGGTAGTGATGAAGAGAAAGCCCTCTTCTACTATAAAAAGGCACTACAGCGCTACATTAATGCCCAAAACCTCCCAGCCATCCAAGATGTGTGGACTATCTTACTTGAAATGATCGGAGATGATTTTGTCTATCTCCTTGGTCTTGCCGAGCGAGTATATGATCGATTTCAAGGTGAGCGTCCTACTCAGATGCTTGGACAACTCTATGAAGGTGTATTAGCAAAAAAACAATGGGACCAAGCAATTATTGTATTGAAGTCTTTATTAAAGATTGATCCTCAATCTGCCTGGGCACGTGAACAACTTGTTGAGATGTTCCGTAATAAATACGCAACTCATAGTCGCCTAGAATCGAGTATTGAAGTCTCTAACCTCACAAAATCTTATCGAGATGTTCACACAGCTATTGAAGAGTTTGAAAAGAACATCGCCTTTGATAAAGGCTCATTTGTGTTTCATAAAACTTGGGGCATTGGAAGAATTAGAGAACTAAGCCATGAAGAAGTTATTATTGACTTTGCATCGAAGCAAAACCATACCATGAGTATAGGGATGGCTTTTAGCTCACTTCAAGTCTTACCCAAATATCATATTTGGGTTTTAAAAAGTGTATTCCCAAAAGAGAAACTTGCTGAAAAAGTCATTAATGATGTCCCTTGGGCATTAAGAACCCTTATTAGTAGTAATAACAATGCAGCAACCTTACGAGAGATGAAAGGTGAATTGGTCCCCTCCCTCCTTACTGCTAAACAGTGGACCTCTTGGATGAACCAAGCAAAGAAAGTGTTAATGAACGACCCGTTAATTGGATTTTTGCCATCAGATCCCGATGTGTACACAGTACGTGAAACACCAATTTCCTATGAAGAGAAGTCTCTTGGAGTATTTAGAAACGAAAAGAGATTCTACCAAAAGGTAAAAATTGTTAGAGATTTCTTAGTAAATGGAGATCCTGAGAGTGAATTCTTTAAAGAGATGGTTCAATACTTTATTGACCAAGCTACAAATTACCAAAAGGTAACTGACCAAGTTATCTCAAGTTTCCTCTTTACCGATATCTTATGCAATTTATATCCATTCTTAGAAAGGCCTACTAGCGTCGACTTTAAACACTTATATGGCCTACTTGATAACAAAGCAGTTACCTTTGGTGCCATTGACGATAGTGAACTTAAAAAGGCCTTTATTGATAAGGTAGTTATTGTTGAAGAGCCTTCATCAGTAGCTCATGCTCTTATTAGCTTATACCCCTACTACCTCACTAGTTACATCGGCGATACCTTACGTGAACAAGGTCAAAAGAAAGTTCTCCAAGAGATGTTTAAAAACGCGGTTCACCACTATCGTGAAAATGCTGAGTTGTTCACCTATTTAGTGAGGACCTACGACCGTGCTTTCTGGGAGAAGAGTATTAAAATCTCATTTGAGACCTTAGTAACAAGTATGTTACAGCTCCTTGATTACGCATATAACGCTATTGAAGCTAAAAAATCGACTAATGAGATGCGTAAGATTGTTAAAACATTAACAACTATCTTATTTGATGAGAAACAACTATTTACCTTATTAGCTGAAGCTGCCGAAGGGACTGCTCAAAGGGTGAACTTTATTGTGCAGCGAATGCAAGGGTTAGATCAAACAAAGAAAGTCGAAGTAAAACACCTCATCTTAGAAAAATATCCTGAATTCATCTTCTTAGGTGAACAAGAGAGTACCAGTGAATTAGTCTCTAGTGGCCTGTTAGTGACCAAAGCAATGTATATTGCTAAACAAAAAGAGTTAGATCACATTATGAATGTTGAAATTAGTGAAAACTCAAAAGAGTTGGGAGCTGCACTGCAATTAGGAGACTTAAGAGAGAATGCCGAGTTTAAAGCTGCCAAAGAGCGACAAGGAATTTTAAATGCTACTATGGTTCGCTTAAATGATGAGATTAACCGAGCTTCTGTATTCACAAAAGATATGATTGAAACTTCTCGAGTTGGTTTTGGAACCGAAGTTGAACTTAAAGATAACCTCAGTGGAGAGATCAAAAGTTACCAAATTTTAGGACCTTGGGAATCAGATCCGAGTAAGCGAATTATTAGTTACTTAGCTCCATTTGGATCAAAGTTATTAAATCATCGAGTTGGTGAACAATTTGACTTTGAGATTAATGAGAAGAAGTATGACTTCACCGTTCTCTCAATTAAAGAGCTCCCTATTTAGCATAAAAGCGATGTAAGAAAGAGCGTTTATAATCACTGAAACGATTTTCACTAATAGCCTGACGTACTTCTTCCATCATCGTATGTAAGAACGTCAGGTTATGTTCAGTAGCTAACATACCGCCTAACATCTCATTGGCTTTAAACAAATGGCGCATATATCCACGACTGTATGAGGTACATGCACTGCAGGTACACCCTTCGCTTATTGGTTCATCACTGTATTCGTGTGTTGCTCTTTTAAGTTGAATCATCCCATCTAAGGTAAACACTGACCCGTTACGAGCACTGCGAGTCCCTAAGACACAATCAAACATATCAATTCCTTGTTCGACCGCCTCTAAGATATAATCGGGAGTTCCAATACCCATTACATAACGAGGTTTTTCATAGACAAGAAAATCGGATGTATAGGCAAGATATTCGTGAAACATCTCACTACTCTCCCCTACAGATAACCCACCTATAGCAAAGCCAGGAAAATCAATTTCACTAAGAACAAGAGCACTCTCTTTACGTAAATCTTTAAAGAAGTTTCCTTGAACAATTCCAAATAGATGTCCATCAAAGCCTTCTAAGGATTTCCATTGATCGTAGGAGCGTTTTGCCCAGCGGTGAGTAATGTCTAATGCCTCTTTGGCCTTACGATAGGTAATATCTGGAGCTGTACACACATCGAGACACATTAAGATATCACTGCCAATCACCTTTTGAATATCGACGACTTTTTCGGGGGTGAGTTGATGGTATGAGCCATCGATGTGACTTCGGAAGGTGACCCCCTCTTCTCGAATTTTTCTTAATTGAGATAAACTGAAGATTTGAAATCCCCCACTGTCGGTGAGGATATTTCCATCCCAATTACTAAAAGCGTGGAGTCCACCAAAGTGTTCTAACACTTCGACTCCCGGGCGTAAATAGAGGTGGTACGTATTACCTAAAATGAGGTTGTAACCAATTTTTTTCACATCCTCATGGTACATGGCCTTCACTGTCCCTTGAGTACCTACAGGCATAAAGGTAGGAGTAATGACCTCTCCATGAGGAAGAGAAAGTAAGCCCAAACGTGCTTTGCTTTTTTGATCTTGATGTAGAACTTTGTAAATGTTACTCACACTCTTATGATCCTTTTAACTAGTGAGATGAGAAAAGCAAGAAACAGTAATACCAAAGCGGGAGCGAGCCCTCCCCACATTGGTGTAATGATTCCTTGCTTCGCAAAGATAATTGTTACCATATGTAAGACAAAATAGACAACAGCTATGAGTAAACTCACGATAATACTCAGGACTAATATGTTCTTTTTCCACGGAAATAGTGTTGCAATACTGATTATCACTAAAAGAAGTGGATTCAGATTTTGAGCAAGTCGATCGTACACATCAGTGGCCATATACCTATATTGCTCATAATTAATTCGTTTCAGCTGCTGGGTGTACAATAAGGCACTCTCTAATTTCATATACTCGATATCGGCTAATACGTTACGGAAAAAAGAGGGATTAATAGTAATCTCTTCATCTTCATATGTGTCGTAAGTGATAGATCTGACGCTCATTGGTTCAACATTGAGATAATAGATGATTACATCCTTAAAGACCCAATGTGAGCCTGTGTAGTGAGCACTAGAGGCATCAAGGCGCTGTTTAAGTACTCCTTCATCGTATGTGAGTACGCTCACCCCATAAAGTGATTTTTCACTCTCACTATACAACTGTGCATGAATCATATACGAGTTTGTTGGATCTTGTACTGAGATATTACGGTTATCTTGTAGTGGTTGCTCTTGAGTCACCTCTTCGATTAAAAAGACTCTTTTTTCTCTCATCGATAAAGCGACATATTCACTAAAGAAAAATTGAAAAAAGACCAATAGTACTCCCACAATGATAATAGGTCGCACTACCCTTCTAAAAGAGAAACCGCTGTTATAGAGCACAATCATTTCGTTATAAGCATGAAGAGACGACAATGTATAGGTTACAGAAAATAAGAGCGAGGGAGCTAATGCTAATATCACAGCATCTCCACTGCCATACCAAGCAATAAGGGCAATTTCCTTTAGTGTTGCATTGTGATGTAAGTAGGTCTCTAAATCTTTGAAGGTATCAAATAAGAGAATAACAAAACTTAACAAAAGCAAAGAAGATACGAGGTTTTTAAGGATATTAAAAAGAGTGTATCGATCAACTGTTTTCATAAGCGCCTACTATTTTGAAGCACAACTAAAGAGATTAAAGCAAATAACATGTTAGGTGCCCACATTAAGATACCCGGATGCCAAGAGACATCTAAAATTTTTGTTTGTGCAAAAAAGAGGCTAAACCAGTACATCGAAGCTACCACTAAACTCAATGCAAAACCAAATACTTTTCCATGTTTTACTTTCATAAGAGCTAAGGGAAAGCTGACAAACACTAAAATAAGGGTACTTAACGAAAGAGCAAGTTTTTTATGTAATTCAGCACGGTAATATTGGATATAAAAGTTCATTGGTTTTTGTTTTTTTAAACGAGCAATCTCTTGGTCTATAATGTTTAACTCTTCAATAGTATTTTGATTCAGATGATTAATATCACGAATAAGAGCAGCTCTTTTCTCTATATGCGAGTGTAGTTTATCTTGAATATGTTGTTCATCGAGTCGATATAATTCTAATTGTGAGTGTACTTTACTCAATAAGTCTCTTGTTGAGAGTTGAGATGGAGTGATATCACTCATATATGCAACTCGGTGGGTAAAATCAATATAGTATGTTAACGATGATCCTTGAGCATAGGTATACTCATCGACTTTTTGTCGATCAGTAGACAAATAATAGGGATCTTCTAATGTGAGACGATAGACAAATGAGTGTAAATCGACTAATTCAACAGATCCCTTAGTGGCAGAGACCACCATATTTTGATCAGCTTTACTGTTATCCATCAGTAGAACATCTTCAATAATGCCATTTTCAACTTTACCTGTTAATAGTGTGATATCACCGAAGGTGTGTGCACTGTATGAGTCTAAATCGAGGGTGGGAATATCTTGCATTAATTCAGAGTATAACGCTTTCATTTTGTAACTACTCATCGGAAGTAGTACATCTGCAACCACAAAGGTCCCAACTGTTAACACAACAGCACATAATATCACCGGCAATGTCATATTAAACAAACTTAGCCCACCTGATCGTAGAGCTACAACCTCATTGTTTTCAGCAAGATCTCCAAAAACCATTGCACTTGCAGTGAGAGTGGAAAAAGGAATTGAGTACAAAAGAATTTGAGGAGTAGCTAAGATGACCAACTGGGTGACGTGGGTAATATTCACATTACGTAACATAACTTTTTGGGCTAAAAGGAGAAGTTGGTTTACAAAGAAAATAAAAAAGAAAAAAGAGAATGCTACAACTAATGAGACGAGAAATTGTTTTAGGATATAGAGGTGGAGTGTTGTGTATCGTAAGTGGAGATTTCTCACCTTTACACTCCTGTTGAACCAAACCCCCGCTCTCCCCTTTGTGTTTCACTTAACTGCTGTGCCTCTTCAAATTCAGCTTGAACAACGGGACTAATAACAAGTTGGGCAATTCGATCTGTATGACGAACAACAAATTCTTGTTCTGAGTAGTTAATAAGAATAATTGTTAACACCCCACGATAATCCCAATCGATAGTACCAGGGGAGTTAACAACACTAATGCCATGTTTAGCCGCTAAGCCACTGCGTGGGCGTACTTGTGCCTCATACCCTTGAGGAAGTTCAATGGTGAGTCCAGTGGGAATCAGAGCTCTTCCTCCAAGTGGAGGGAGTGTCACACTCCCTTCGGGTAAGTAGGCATACACATCAGCCCCAGAGGCCCCATGTGTTGCATAGTGGGGCAACTTGGCCCCATCTTCAACAATAAAGCGGACAACAGGCACCTTCATACTAGGCTTCCTCTTGCTCCAATGCATCGACATAACTGAGATTCAATCGACCCATGCGGTCAATCTCAAGAAGTTTTACTGGAACAACTTGGTTTAACTCTAACACATCACCCACATTTTGGACTCTCTTTTTAGAGAGTTTACTTATGTGACATAGTCCCTCTTTTCCTGGGAGAATTTCAATAAATGCACCAAAATCCATAATACGTTTTACAGTACCTTGGTAGATTCTCCCTACTTCGGGCTCTTCAACAATTGATTTTACTAAGTCTAATGCTTTTTCAGCACTTTGGGCGTTCTTCCCATAAATAGTAATAAGACCATCATTTTCAATATTGATCTCAGCACCACTAGTTTCAGCAATACCTTTAATGGTTTTACCACCAGTTCCGATAATAGCTCCGATTTTATCCTCTTCTACTTTGAAGGTGAGAATCTTAGGAGCGTATTGGCTAATCTCTTTTTTAGGTTCAGAGATGGTTTTACTCATCTCTTTGAGAATGTGCATTCTCCCCTCTTTCGCTTGAGCCAACGCTTCAGCCATCAATTGGCGACTGACCCCAGCAATCTTAATATCCATCTGGAAGGCCGTAATACCATCTTCGGTTCCAGCTACTTTAAAATCCATATCTCCTAGGTGATCTTCTTCGCCAAGAATATCACTAAGAATAACATAGTTTTTGTAATCAGCCCCTTCGGTGATAAGACCCATAGCAATTCCTGCCACTGGTTTTAAGATCTCTACTCCAGCATCCATCAGTGAAAGGCTTCCACCACAGACACTTGCCATAGATGAAGATCCATTTGATTCTAAAATTTCACTTACAACACGCATCGTATAAGGGAAATCTGTTTTAGAGGGTAACACTGGCTCTAAAGCTCTTTGAGCTAAATGTCCGTGACCAATCTCTCGTCTCCCTGTCCCTAATCGACCAGTCTCCCCAACACTAAATGGGGGGAAGTTGTAATGGAGCATAAAGTTTGAAAAGTGTTTATCACCATCGATGGTGTCAAACATCTGTTCATCACTAGCTGTCCCCAAGGTAGTGGTTGCTAAACTTTGAGTCTCTCCACGAGTAAATAGTGCACTACCGTGAGCTCGTGGAAGTAATCCAACCTCGCTGGTGATCGAACGAACATCGGTAGATTTACGACCATCAGTACGAACTCCCTTTTGTAAAATTGAGTCTCTCAGGATGGTATACTCTAAATCTTCTAACAAAGCTTTCACTTCATCGGTAGCTTCATGTTCTTCAATAAGATCATGAAAATGTTCAAAGACCTCTTTTTTTACTTCGCTTAAAGCTTCATGACGCTCCATCTTCCCTTTTACAAAAGAGGCTTTCTCCATGAAAGGAGTGGCAAAAGAGCGAACTGGATCTAAGTAAGAGAGATCTTTTATTTCTACTTCAATTGGGAGTTTCTCTAAGCCAGCGAGTTTTTGTAACTCAAGTTGAAGATTACACAATTCAACAATTATTGGTTGAGCTGCTTCAATTGCCTCTAACATCAACTCTTCGGAAACTTGTTTTGCTCCACCTTCAACCATGGTAATACCATCTTTGGTACCAGCTACCACAATCTCTAATTCGGCTTCTTCGATTTGTTGGAATGTTGGGTTAATGACAAATTCATTCTCTATATATGCAACTCGTACTGCAGCAATGGGTCCATTAAATGGGATATCACTAATTGTCACAGCTGCACTAGAGGCGATAATCGCAATCATATCGGGTGGGTTTATCATATCACTGCTTACGACAGTGGGAACCACTTGTATCTCGCGACCAAAGGCTTTATCAAATAATGGACGCATTGGTCGGTCGATTAAACGAGAGACTAAGATCTCTTTATCTTTGGGTCGTCCCTCACGTTTTAAAAATCCACCAGGAATTTTTCCTGCTGCATAATATTTTTCATTGTATTCGACTTGTAAAGGGACGTAATCGAGTGGTTTGTCGGGTTTAGATCCACTACAAGCTGTAGCTAATACAGCACTCCCTTCATAGGTGGCATAAATGGCACCGTTGGCTTGTTTAGCCATTTTTCCGGTTTCGAGAGTTAATACTCCCTCACCGAGTTTCATTGTTACTGATTTCATGTTCTTCCTACTTCTTTTTCTTTCTTCTTTACATAAACAAAGACAGCCCTAGGTGCCACAAAATTGGCTCTAAGGCTGAACTTCATTTCATAGCGACATCAATCAACTATTTTCTCAGATTGAGTTTCTGGATTAATTCACGATAGTGATTTACATCACGGTTACGTACATATTTGAGTAATCTTCTTCTTTGACCGACCAACTTAAGAAGACCTCTTCTACTAGCATGATCTTTAGGGAACTTATCAAAGTGTTGTTGTAAGTCTCTAATACGGGCTGTTAAAAGGGCAATTTGAACATCGGCACTGCCGGTGTTACTCTCTGTACCGCCATATTCGGCAATGATTTGAGATTTCATCTCTTTTGTTAACATCTTTAGGTCAACTCCTTTACAAATTCTACATATTCATAACGATTGATTTTGGATGCACTACTTCCTAGTTCAATAACGAACGAAGATTCATCAATAATCACTTTCACCGAAAGCGAATCATTCGACTTAGTAAGTAACAACCCTTCGTACACCCCTGGTGGCGGCAGAAGTTGTACGATGTCATCAATCGCAAATACAGCAGAATGTCCGGTGTTCATGGAAGGTATGTGGCCCAAGTCGACCGAATAGTTTCTGCCAAGAAGCATCGGAAGCTCCGATACATCTCCTTGAGTAAGTCTACTACGCACAAGTGTACTACTGTTTATTGTCCCATCTTCTAATGTATACATCGGTGGAACATGTAACGTAGCACCCTTTGCATGTTTGTTAAGGTGCTGTTTTAGTTCAACAACACCAGTATCAGCTTTAGCTCCACAGCGAAAATTTTCACCTACAACTATCGCTTTTACCTTAAACATTGAGCACAAGCGCTCAATAAACTCCTCCCCCGTAAGTTTACTAAAATCGGGAGAAAAGTCAATGATGACCACACAATCGACACCTAAAGCTGAAAGGGCTTCATACATCTGTCGATCGCTCATCAACGGTTTATTAAAGGGATTTCTTCCCAACAGCGTTTTAGGATTTTGAGAAAAAGTCACCACAACGCTTTTTGTGTCGCTCTGCTTTTGAGCACACTCTATAGTTTTATCTATGACTAGTTTATGTCCCAGGTGAATGCCATCATACACTCCTATTGAGATAGCTGCTTGTTGTTGCGAGAATTCACCGGTTTCATATAACAAGTCGAAGTTATACATATGCATTAAGATCTCCTTGCTGCTGGAACACTGATGATCTTCTTTGGTAGTCCCTCTTCATCGAGTGTACACACTGCCAATATAGCAGAGTCTAGATCGACTAAAAGTGCATGTGTGTTTGTTCCAGACACAATAGATGAGACAATACCATCTTTTGTAGGAAGATGACCATAGCTTAAAGAGTCTTTAGATTGTTCATCTACAACGTATAAGGCCATATGTGGAACTCTTTGTAGTAGTTCCAAATTTGTAGTGATGTAATGATCTAAAGAGAAAAGATCTTCAGCACTTTGGGCGTCTTCAACCTTATACGGCCCAATAGCAGTTCGTCTTAATTGAGTGAGATATCCGTGGGTATTACACCTATGAGCGATATCTCGTGCTAAGGATCGGATATAAGTCCCTTTAGAGCAGTGGACACTTATGGTAGCAAAAGGAGGTTCCCAAGATATCAATTCCACACTATATAACTCAATTTGGCGTGTAGGCATCTCAAAGACTTCCCCACGACGAATCCGTTTATGTGCCCGTTCTCCTTGGATATGGAGAGCTGAGTAAGCAGGAGGAACTTGATCTACCACTCCTTGAAATTCAGTGGCAATAACATCGGCAACTAACTCTTTTGTAGGTATTGCTCCTGTGGCAATCACCTCCCCTTCAGGATCTAAGGTTGTTGTCTCTTTACCAAATTCTATGGTGGCAATGTAGCGTTTATCTAAATGCATAAACAGATTGTTTAATTTAGTGAACGACCCAGTAAGACCAATGAGTAACCCTGTGGCAAATGAGTCTAATGTCCCAGCATGCCCAATTTTCACCCCAAGTCTTCTTTTGATATAACTTAAGGTGGAAAAGGAGGAGAAGCTTGGTTGTTTATCAATTAAGAGAATTGATGATTCATTCATCGTCACTATAAGTTAAAGAGTCGATAAGTTGACTCACTTTCAGTCCTTCTTCAAAAGAGGTATCTGCTTTGAAGGTGAGTTTAGGTGTGTTTTTAGTCTTTAACAACACACCTAATCTTCTTTGGATAAAAGAGGCAGCACTATTGAGAGCTTCAACACTGGCATCTAAGGCTTCATGTTCCACAAAGGAAGAGACCCACAACGTCGCATATGCTTTATCTTTACTTAAAGAGACCTCTTTTATTGAAACAAAACTACTGAGATTGTGATGTTTGATGTCACCGGTGACAATCATGGTGCTCACAATCTCTTGAATTCTCTGTTCTAATCTTTTATGGACTATATCACTGCTGCTCATCGAACTGTAGCTTTTTAGCAACCTCAATAATTTCGATGACTTCTAAGATATCGTTGGCCCGTAAATCGTGGTAGTGTTCAATTCCAATTCCACACTCAAAGCCGGCAACAACTTCTTTAGCATCATCTTTAAATCGTCTGAGAGAAGAGATTTTTCCTTCATGAATCTTCACATCATCACGATACACTTTCACATGTGCATTTCTCTTCACTTTTCCTTCGGTAACGTAACAACCAGCAATTAGGCCGATTTTTGGAACTTTAAAGGTCTCACGAACTTCAACTTGTCCAATAATCTGCTCTTTACGATCAGGTGTTAACATCCCTTCCATCGCTAATTTAATATCATCAACGGCATCGTAGATAATATTGTAACGACGAATCTCTACTTTCTCTTCATCAGCGAGTTGTTGAGCTCGTGGTGTTGGTCGAACGTTAAATCCTAATACCAATGCATTTGAGGCAATCGCTAAGTTGATATCATCTTCAATGATAGCCCCTGCACTTGCTCGTAAGCAGTTGAGTCTAATTTCTTGGTTGGAGAGTTTTTCAAGGGCGTTTTGCACTGCTTCAACTGATCCTTGTACGTCTCCTTTAATAATCACGTTAAACTCTTGGATGGTTCCGTCGTGCATCTTATCAAAGAGGTTATCAAGAGTAACTTTTTGGACGCTTCTTGATTGACCAACACGCTCTAATTCTTGTCGCTTCATACCGACTTGGCGAGCTTGTCGCTCATTTTCAGTAACCTGGAATGGATCCCCTGCCCCAGGGACATCACTAAGACCAATAATTTCAACAGGGGTAGCAGGTCCAGCTTCTAAAATTCTCTCGCCTTGGTCGTTAACCATGGCTCTCACTTTTCCTGGATAAATCCCAGCTACAAAGTTATCACCTTGGTGTAGGGTTCCTCGTTCAATAATGATTGAGGCAACAATACCACGACCTTGGTCAATTCTCGATTCTAGGACTTTACCTTCAGCTCGAACATTTGGGTTCGCAGTGAGTTCTAACATCTCAGCTTGAAGCAAAATGGAATCAAGGAGTTCTTCAATCCCTAATTTCTGTAAGGCAGAAATTTCACAATAGAGTGTTTGTCCACCCCAATCTTCGGGCATCAGACCGTAATCACTGAGTTGTTGTTTGACTCGATCGACATTAGCATCACGAAGATCAATTTTGTTTACCGCTACAATGATAGGCACTTTGGCAGCTTTAGCGTGGTCGATTGCTTCAATAGTTTGAGGCATCACTCCATCGTTTGCTGCAACGACCAATACGACAATATCGGTCACTTGTGCTCCACGAGATCTCATCAGGGTAAAAGCAGCGTGGCCAGGTGTATCTAAAAAGACAATATCACCTTTTTCATCTAGTGATATTTTATACGCACCTATGTGTTGGGTAATTCCACCAAACTCTTTAGCAACAACGTTTGTTGAACGAATTGCATCGAGTAACTTAGTTTTACCGTGGTCAACGTGTCCCATAATAGTGACAATAGGAGCACGGGGAACTAAGTCACCGTCGACATCTTTCTCTGTAGCTATGAGTGTCTCATCATACAAGGAGACTAAATTCACCTCACTGCCATACTCTTGGGCAATAAGGGTAGCAACATCGCTATCAATTTGTTGGTTAATGGTCACCATCATCCCCATTTCAAGGAGTTTGCCAATAACTTCACTCGCTTTGAGGTTCATCTTCTTAGCAAGGTCACTGACGGTGATAAATTCCATGATATCAATTTTCTTAGGAACTGGATTTGCTTTGTGAACATCTTTTCTCTTAATGTGGAAATCTCGCTCACTCTCACGCTCGGGACGAACGTAATCTTTCCGTTTCCTAAATACTTTTTTACTAGTTCGTTGTTGTGCCAATGGATCAACTGGAGGAGCTCCCCCCTCTCGTTGCGGTCGGGGAGTAAATCCACCTGGACGTCTACCTTGTTGAGAAGGACGTTGTAGGCCACCATAAGGTGGTCTTTGGCCTTGTGGTCTCTCAGTTCGAGGACCTCGACCACCAACGTTACCCGCTTGGCGAGGTTGTTGGCCTGTAGGCCTTTGTGCTTGAGGAGGATTCTTCTTACGCCACTCTGCGTGTGCTTGGGCTGTTTGTCCTTGACCAGGTACTGGTGGTAAATCCTTAGGTCCTCTTATAATAGGACTACCAATCCCTATATTTGGTGTACGCTTAAACGCTTGATCTTTTTTTCCTTTAGAGTCCTTTTTCACC
>JBBAFS010000022.1:0-22486 GCA_041655255.1 Sphaerochaetaceae bacterium | reverse complement strand
AGCAGCATACCCAAATCTTCACTATTTAGGAGTGGAAGTACTACCTCTGCCCGACAGTACGACGTGTGCTAAGGTTGCTATAAAAACATTACACAAGATTACCCGATAAGGAGGAGCTGAAAGCATAACTTAATGTAAAAGAGTATTCTTAATCAAAGTTTTGAATGGGTGAAAGTTTTAGAAAGTATCAATGATAAACACAGAAGACATCATTGTTAATAGAAATAATGTGTGCCGTTTGTGGGGAAGTTTCAAAAAGAGATGTCACTGCAATTATATCAGTCAACTTACATCTCAACCAATTTAATACAGTGATGATTAATGATTCAATAAACAATTTTGCTTTGGAATTAATCGAAATATTATTGCCCTAATGGCATCGGGATAGACTGACATGAAAACAATGGCTACTTGAAAAGTTAGCTTAGAGAATATGAACGAAATTTAACCATGACTTAAAACCGTATTTCAGGGAAAGTCTTGGTGAACTGTAGATACAATTAAGGAAGGAGAGAAGAAATGAAAGCAAAAATATCATTTATGCATGGTCCTCATGATTTAAGAATTCACGATGTAGAATTACCTGAAATCCGTAGTGATCAAATCCTAGTCAAAGTTGGAGCTGTTGGAATTTGTGGTTCCGACGTTGAGTGTATTGAGGGAGTGAGCTCTGAAGGTCGATACGACATTGCTCCTTTTACACCAGGACACGAGTGGTCAGGTGTTGCCATCGAAGTTGGCAGTGATGTAACAAGCATCAAAGTTGGGGATAAAGTTACTGGCGACTGTGTAATGGCTTGTGGTAAGTGTCTTAACTGTAAAGATGGATTAATGCCTTCCGCATGTTTAAATATGAGAGAGCTTGGTTTTAGACCCGACTCTCCCGGAGCCATGGGCGAATACCTTATTATTGAAGAGCAATACACCCACCCATTCCCATCCGATTGGTCATACCCAATGGGCGCTTGGATTGAGAACTTTAGCGTAGCATATTGGGGACTGTGGGGTAATGGTGGTTACGTTGATGCAAGTGACGATGTTGTTGTTATTGGAGCCGGCCCAATTGGCCTTTCTGCTTGTATGGTTGCTAAAACTGCAAACGCTCAAGTAATCATCGTTGATCCACTACAAAAACGAAGAGACATTGCCCTTAAATATGGTGCTGATCACGCTGTTGATCCTTCAAAAGGTGATGCTGCAGAGCAAATCAAAAAGCTCACAAACGGTCGCGGTGCAACAGTAGTTGTAGAGTGTTCAGGAAATGATAAAGGAATCGCTTCTGTATTTGATATCGCTGGACACAGCTGCCGAGTTGGCTTTGTTGGGCACTCAATTGGACGCAAAGTTCCTGCTGAACTTGGTAAAGTTATTTGGAGTAACCTTAGAATCGTCGGTTCTGGTGGAACAAAGAATTTCCTACCACGAACTATTAAGTTCTTATCTCGCATGAAAGATAACTACGACTTTGATGCACTAAACACCCACTATTTCAAATTTGACCAATTGCACGATGCTTTTGACGTTGCCATTAACGACAAAGAGAATGCTCTTAAGGTCATGATTACATTTGACGAGTAAAATACAACATATTATACGAAGGAGGACGTTCAGTCCTCCTTCGTGTTTTAAGGACGTGGTATATGAAATTTGCAATGAATGAAAACACACTGTTTCAGTGTGAACTCATTGAATACTTAGATGCATGTAAAGCTGCTGGGTTTGAAGCAGTAGAAATTAGCTATGCGAAAGTTAAAGAGGCACTGCGCTTTCTCTCTGCTAAAGAGGTGAAAGATGCGATCAAACCGATGAAGGTGATCTCTATTAATGCCTTTGAAGATGTCTTTTTAGCTCCTGAAAGTTCTTGGGCAACAGTGGTTGCCGAAGGGAGATTGTTTGGTGAATT
The DNA here is from genome assembly GCA_041655255.1 of Sphaerochaetaceae bacterium. Taxonomy (GTDB): domain Bacteria; phylum Spirochaetota; class Spirochaetia; order Sphaerochaetales; family Sphaerochaetaceae; genus JBBAFS01. Next base: position 20,583 of record JBBAFS010000022.1, on the reverse strand, counting down.
AAGTAAAGCAATTGATTGTCCTGCAGTCGTTCTTCCATCGGGAAGATGGTATGAGATGTACGGCCCTTTAGTGAGTGAAAAAGAGATAACACAACTGTATCGCACTCGCCTCATTGAGATGGTTGAACTCTTTAAAGAGTACGATGTGACGGTGATGTTTGAACCAATTGCCTATCCCGAATTTATTGTGGGGACTGTAAGTTGGACAAATGAGATTCTCGATACCCCAGAGTTACGAGATCTCCCTATTGTCCCTGATATCCACAATATGCATCGAAACAAAGAGGGAAGTGATCAATTAAAGAATTTAAAAAACCCGATTGGGATATTTCATATCGACGATACGATCAAAGGAAATTTGGATGAGTTGCATGTTGCTAAAAGCCGCACCTTTCCCGGTGATGGAGTTGCAGATGCAAAAGTGTGGTTCCAAACAGTCAAACAAACTGGATTCGATGGGTATTACTCCTTAGAGCTCTTTGACGATACCTTATACGCCATGAGTGCTCACGATGCAGCACAACTTTGTATGGATAAATTACATGCGTTTGCAAAGACACTCTGATTGAGTTGGAGTTCTTACAAGATGAAATGATTAAAGGATCTTGCCTTTCACTTTGTGAGAGATGAGGTCCTTTTGTATTATATAAGAGAACGAGGGTAAGCCTAAATAGACTCATTGCAAAACCTAAATGAAGTGAGTCGAATCAATATTTATATTGCTTCATTCTTTTTCTTTGGTTTTTAGATAAAACGTGAGTATAGTAGAGGTTGACCTTTGTTTTGGTCAGTGGTAGTATATAGCTGTAATATTACAATGCGAAATGGATTTTGTATTACAGAATAAGAAATGCGATAGAGAGGACATAGCTATGAGTGATGCAGTAACGTATGTTGAATCATTAATGAAGAGAGCCCGAGAGGCACAAAAGTCGATTGAATTTGCCACACAAGAGCAAGTCGACCGAGTCGTTGAGAGTATGGCATGGCATGCAGTACAACCTGAATTTGCACGTGCTTTGGCAGAACTTGGAGTCAGTGAATCTGGCATGGGTGATGTCGATAGTAAATATGCCAAAATGATGAATAAAGTTCGTGCTGGCTGGCTCGATATGAAAGGAGCTAAGACAGTAGGGGTTATTGAAGAGAACCACGACAAAGGATTAATAAAAATTGCTAAACCAGTTGGTGTTGTTGGTGCAGTTATCCCAAGTACTAACTGTGAAGCTACTCCAGTATTAAAAGTTACATGGGCCATTAAAACCCGTAATGCTATTATTTTAGCTCCACACCCAAAAACAAAAAATACCAATACCATGGTCGTTGATCTATTAAGAAAAGTGTTAGAGAAACATGGGATGAACCCCGATTTAGTTATCAACTTAGATCAAGTCTCTTTAGATAACACCCAAGAGCTTATGAGACAGTGTGATCTTATTTTAGCTACTGGTGGACCAGGTCTTGTAAAAGCTGCATACCATAGTGGAACTCCCGCTTACGGTGTTGGTGCAGGAAACGCTATGAGCGTTGTTGATGAGACCCAAGATATGGCGAAAGTTGCTGAGAAAATTCGAATGTCAAAAACATTCGACCAAGCAACCAGCTGTTCTAGTGAGAACTCTGTTGCCGTGTATGAAGGGGTCTACGATGAGTTTATCGCAGCTATGGAGAAAGAGGGTGGATACCTTGTTTCTGCTAGCGAGAAAAAGAAACTTGAAAAAGCAATGTGGCCCGAAGGGACAAACCTCAACCGTGACGTTGTGGGTCACCCAGCAACCGATATTGCAAAAATTGCCAACATTAAACTTCCTGAAGGAAAAACTTTTTTCATGGTTGAAGAGAGTGGAATTGGTCCAGATTATATCTTCAGCAGAGAAAAACTCTCAGTTGTGGTTGCAATATATAAATGGAAAGAATTTGATGAAGCAATTGAGTTAGTAAATAACATTACGACCTTTGAAGGAACCGGACACTCATGTGGTATCCACTCCTCAAATAAAGAGCGTGTATTACAACTCTCTACACAAGTAAAAGTATCTCGTGTCATGGTGAACCAACCACAATCACTTTCAAACAGTGGATCGTGGACCAACCACATGCCAACAACCCTTACGTTAGGATGTGGATCTTGGGGTGGTAATATTGTAAGTGAGAACATTACATTCAAACATTTACTAAATACAACATGGGTCTCGTTCCCAGTTGCAAATAGACAACCTTCAGATGTCATTTTGTTCAGTAATGAAGTTCGACACGAAACATTAGATTAAGGAATAAAGAGTAAAAAGGGGAAAGCGTTATGTCTAGAGAAAAAGAGTTAGCTCGTTTGAAAAACATGAAAGAAAAGCTGCTTGAAGGGGGAGGAAGTGCCCGCAAAGAGCAACAAAAAGAGAAAGGTAAACTCAACAGTCGTGAGCGACTTTCTGCTCTTTTGGATAAAAACTCTTTTGTTGAAAGCTTCCCCTATATGAGTGCTCGCTCCAACGACTTTGGTATGGAGAAGCACCGCTATCCTGGTGATGGGGTAGTCACTGGGACAGGCCTCATTGATGGAAGACAAGTATGGATCTCCTCTCAAGATTTCACCATCTTGGGAGGATCATTAGGTGAGCAACAAGCGGAAAGAATTAACCGCTCTCAAAAGATGTCACTACAAACACGTACGCCATTTATCCAAATTAACGACTCTGGTGGAGCTCGAATCCAAGAGGGAGTCTATTCATTGGATGGTTATGGGAAAATCTTTAGAGCGAATATTGATGCTTCAGGTGTTGTTCCACAACTTTCATTAATCTTAGGACCTTGTGCTGGTGGAGCAGTCTACTCACCTGCCATTACAGACTTTGTATTTATGGTCGATAAAGTGAGTCAAATGTATATCACTGGACCGGATGTAATCAAAGCTGTCGTTGGTGAAGATGTGACTCACGAACAACTTGGAGGGGCTTCAACTCACTCTAAAAAAAGTGGTAATGCCCATTTCCATTGTAAAGATGAAGCCGAGTGTTTTGAGATAGTACGTAAGCTTTTATCGTACTTACCTTCAAATAACACTGAACTTCCCCCAGTTGTAAAAACAAAAGATCCGGTGAATAGAAAAACTGAAAATGTTGCATCAATTATTCCTGATGCAAACACCAAACCCTATGATGTACGAGATATCATCGCTGAAGTGTTTGATTCAGAGAGCTTTTTAGAAATCCAAAGTGAATATGCAACAAATATCGTTGTCGGCTTTGCCCGTCTTGGCGGTAGAAGTGTTGGCCTCATCGCTAACCAACCAAAAGTGCTCAGCGGAGTATTAGATATTAACGCTTCAGATAAAGCTGCACGATTTGTCCGAACCTGTGATACGTTTAACGTTCCGGTTATCTCACTTGTCGATATCCCCGGTTATATGCCTGGAACAATCCAAGAGTATAATGGGATTATTCGTCACGGAGCAAAAATGTTGTATGCAATTGGAGAGGCTACAGTACCTAAAATCTCTCTTATCCTTCGTAAAGCATACGGTGGAGCATATATTGCTATGGCTTCTCGTGCTTTAGGATACGATCGAGTCTTAGCCTTACCAGGAGCGGAAGTAGCTGTCATGGGTGCTCAAGGAGCTGCTAATATCATCTTTAGAAAAGAGATTGCAGAAAGTGCAAACCCAGTGCAAACACGACAAGAGAAAATCGATGAGTTCCAAGAGAACTCAATGAATCCCTTTGTTGCAGCAGAAGCAGGGTTTGTTGACGATGTTATCGGTTTTGATGAAGTAAGAACGAGCTTAATTCAATCACTCGAACTACTATCTGGCAAACGTGAAACACGAATTGAGCGCAAACATGGGAATATTCCACTATGATGATACTAAGTGCACTTATTGGCTTCATCGTAGGAGCTGTAGTTGTCTCACTCATAGCTTTTGTCACACACAAAAGTAAGAAAAAAGAGAGAACAACTGCCACAGGAGAAGCCTGGATCGATCGTGTTGATCGAGATAACCAAGTAGTTGTATTACCCAAGACTTTGGGTAACTAATATAAGTAAAAGAATCAATAAAGATGGAGGAACTTGATGAGTAAGTATAAAAGTCCATTACATGAAATGGCAATGACTACACCCACAGATTTCTGGAACGACTCGTGTTCGTTTGACGAACTCAAATACGCTATCGAGCATGGCGCAGTTGGAGCTACAACAAACCCAGTTATCGTAGGTAATGTGCTCAAAAAAGAGATGCACCTTTGGGAAGATCGAATTCGTCAGTTGGTGAAAGATAACCCAGTGGCCACTGAAGAAGATATCGCATGGGCATTAAATGAAGAGATGGCTGTTGAAGCTGGTAAACTTCTTCTCCCTATTTTTGAAAAAGAGAAAGGGAAGAAAGGAAGAATCTCGATTCAAACAAACGCCATGTACTACCGTGATTGGAAGAAAATGGCCGACCAAGCTGTCCATTTTGGAGCTCTTGCTCCTAACATGCAAGTAAAAATGCCTGTTACCGCTGCTGGTATTAAAGCTTTTGAAGAAGCTACATACCAAGGAGTGAGCATCAACGCTACAGTGAGTTTCACCGTTGCACAAGCTGTTCAAGTTGCTGAAGCTGTCCAAAGAGGACTAGATCGCCGAAAAGCAGAAGGTAAAGATACCTCAACAATGAGTCCTGTATGTACTATCATGGTAGGTCGCTTAGACGACTGGCTCAGAGTGAATATGAATAAACACAAAGTTGCAGTCGATCCTGGCTACTTAGAGTGGGCTGGAATTGCAGCATTCAAACGTGCTTATGAAATCTACCAAGAGAAAGGATACGAAACACGCTTGCTCTCAGCAGCATATCGTAACCCAATGCAATGGTCCGAGTTTGTTGGCGGTGAAGTCTCAATGACTATCACTTCAGACTGGCAAAAACGAATCAACGCATCTGGCCTTCCAGTAGAAAACAGAATGGATAAACCAGTTGATCCACACATCATTAAAGTGTTGGAAGATAAATTCCCAGAGTTTGTCAAAGGATATGAGCCCAATGGTTTAACCATTGAAGAGTTTGACAGCTATGGTGCAACAGTACGTACCCTTCGTGGATTTATCCAAGGATACCAAGAGTACTTAGGTGTTATGAGAGAGTTTATGCTCCCTAACCCCGACAAATAGATCGATAATACATAACCTAACCTGAACACAGCCTCCATCTTTGGAGGCTGTGTTGTGTTGTAGCTATGTTAGAACGTAGCCACAACTTTCCCGGATCACTAATTCAGGCTCTAAGGATATTGATTGGGCCTCTAGTGGCTCTTTTTGCTCAATGAGATCTAAGAGTTTCTCACAAGCCAAAGAGGCAATCTGTTCACGAGGTTGATGTATAGTAGTTAAATGGGGATGGAAATAGTGGGCTAATTCAATATCATCATATCCAACAACAGCAAGTTGCTCAGGTACCTTAATATTCTTCATTCGCATCGCCTCTAATATCCCTAACGCCATCACATCAGTGTGAGCTGTAATAGCTGTGATTTTTTCTAAAAGGTGCTCTTTTTCCATCATCAGGTTATAACCTGATTGGAATGTTCGATCTCCATACAAGATGAGATCTTCGTTGTAAGGTATACCACACTCTTTAAGAGCTCTTTTATACCCATCTCGTCGTAAAGTAAACTCATGACCAGCATCGGCAGAGACACATGCGATGTGTCGATGCCCAAGTGAAATAAGATGCTTGGTGGCTAAGAAGCCACCTTTTTCTTGGTCGCTAAAGACCTGATTTACTTGATCTGTGGAGTCTCCTTCGTGTTGGAAATGTAAAAAGATATAAGGAGTTTGTGTCGTGTGTAGAAGTTGTAACATCTCAGGAGTACTCTCATTGTGAGCAATAATAAGGCCATCTACCTTACGACCGGTAATAAGACGTTGAATAGAGTCTACTTTACTATATCGATTCTCCTTAAAGGCAATAATAAGGTCCATATCTCTTTTTTCTAATGAATCACGTAGTTGAGAGTGTAACTCCCCATAATACATGTTCACTCCATAATCCATATAATCATCGGGAAAGATAACACCAACGGTGTGTGTCTTATTAGTACTGAGACTACGGGCGCTTGCATTGAATTGAAAGTGTTGCTCTTGTGCAATTTTCATAATTTTATCACGGGTTTTTTGTGAGATAAGTGGACTATTATTAAGAGCCCTAGAGACTGTTGATTGAGAAACTCCAGCTAAAAGTGCGATATCTTTTGTTGTAATTGCCATATATGATCCTTTACTGCAAGCGTATGCATATCGTAAAAGCCCCCTCTTCGTTTGTCAACCTATATCGAAAAATTGAGTTGAACATACTTTCTTTGAAAACGCTTTCAAAATTCTAAAAGTAGAGTATAATTATCTTTACAGAAATCGTTGACTAGGGTATTATAGGGTATATGCAAGCGTATGCATGACAGGAGGAAAATATGTCAACAGTGAAAGTTGGAATTATTGGGGCAGGGCGTATTGCCTATGTCCACGCTCACAACATTGTGAGAAACATCCCTTTTGCCGAAGTGAAGGGAATTGCTGATCCCTACCTTACAGATGAAGGTCGAAAATGGATCGCCGAGTTAGGAATTGAGAATGTCTACGACTCTCACACCAAACTGCTTGAAGACAAAGAGATTTCAGCAATTATTATCTGTTCAGCTACTCCTACACATACTCAAATGATTAGAGAGTCTGTGTTAGCAGGCAAAGATGTATTTTGTGAAAAACCGATGGACCTAGATAGTGATGTCATTCGTGAGACAAACAAGATTATCGAAAAGAGTGGTCGAAAAGTTCAAGTTGGATTTAACCGACGATTTGATCACAACTACGCAGCACTACAACAAGCAGTAGCCACAAAGAAAATTGGGGATCTTCATATTTGTAAAGTAAACAGCAGAGACCCTGCTCCACCTCCTGCCCATTATGTAAAAGAATCTGGTGGACTTTTTAAAGATATGACCATCCACGACTTTGATATGGTGCGATTCCTCACTGGTAGTGAAGTTGATGAAGTATTTGCATACGGAGCAGTATTAGTCGACAAAGCTATTGGAGAAGCTGGTGATATCGACACAGCCATTGTTGCCATGAAGATGAAAAGTGGCGCTATCGCTTATATCGATAACTCTCGTGAAGCTGTTTATGGCTACGACCAAAGAGCCGAAGTATTTGGTTCAAAAGGTTCTATGGAGACCGGCAATGACGTTTCGAACACTGCTGTCTTTAGTGGTAAAGATGGTGTTGTTGCAGAAAAACCACTATGGTTCTTCTTAGAGCGTTACACAGCAGCTTTCACTTCTGAAATGATTGCTTTTTTAGAAGCAATTCGTGATGACAAAGAAGTTCCAGTTGGACCGATTGATGGGCTTAACTCCATTTTAATTGCAGAAGCTGCCCTTCGATCACTAAAATCAGGAAAAAGTGAGAAAGTCATCTACTAGGAGAAGACTATGAATTTTGCACTCAATAGGGTGAGTGTTCCACATCTCACCTTACCAGAGTTTTTAGCACATGCCAAAATCATGGGCTTTGGTGCCGTCGAGGTTCGTAACGACCTCGACGGAGGTCATATTCTTGATCAGATGGACCCCCATGAAGTAAAAGAACTCTGCAATGAACTAAAAATTAGTATTATCACCATCAATGCACTTCAACGATTTAATGATCGTAAAGAGTTTATTACCCAACGAGTTGAAGAGCTTAAGGAGATGGTCAATCTTGCCTCACGCGCTGGCATTGAAGCTATAGTGTTATGCCCAGTGAATGATGAAGATGAAAGCAGAACTCCTCAACAAAGAATAGAAGATACAGCATATGCTCTTAAAGCCTATGAACCTATCTTTAAAGAGGGGGGAGTCATTGGACTACTTGAGCCACTCGGCTTTGAATACTGTAGCCTAAGAACAAAGAAAGAGGCCATTGAGGCCATTGCCCTCTCTGGTGTGAAAGATCTCTATTACCTTGTTCACGATACCTTTCACCACTATCTTTCTGGTGAACAGGAAATCTACCCTGAACTGACCTCGTTAGTTCATATGTCGGGAGTAGTAACTAAAAAAGAGAAAAGTAAGATTACTGATGCCGATCGAGTATTGGTAACTTCAGATGATATTATGAGTAATGTTGAGCAAATCAAGCAACTGTATGATGCCGGCTATGAAGGCTTTTGGGCATTTGAGTGTTTTTCAAAGGATGTCCACGATATGGAGATTCCTCATTTAGCACAACAGATTGAAGAGAGCTTAGCATTAATTACACGCGACTGATAAAGGAGTAATATTTCATGGTTGTTAAAAAAGAGGGGAAGTTTGCTCGTGGCTACAATGCCATAACCGAGCTTGATGGAAAACATAGCGATGTGCTTCTCGATTTTGGTATACTCGTTTTAGAAGCGGGCGACACATACGATTGTCAATTACCATTAGAACGGGCGTATCTCCTCATCAAAGGAGATGTCACCTTTAGTTGGGAAGATCAGAATGTTCAAGCAGCACGCTATTCAGTATTTGACGAAGAGCCCAGTGTGTTACATGTACCAACAAAAGTAGCTGTAACTATTAAAGCTTCAACATATAGTGAATTAGCTGTTGAGCGGAGCCGTAATGATAAAGTATTTGCGAGCAAGTTTTATGCACCTAAAGATACACGCAGTGACATCTTTGGTGGTGGTGTATTAAATGAAGCTTCAATACGAACTGTTCGAACAGTATTTGATGGTGAGACAAATCCTGATTCCAATATGGTATTAGGTGAAGTGATTAACCACCCAGGTAAGTGGTCAAGTTATCCACCTCATGATCACCCACATCCTGAAATCTACCACTACAGATTCTTTCCAAAACAAGGTTTTGGTATCTCAATTTTTGAAGAAGACCCCCATTTTGTCCAAGACGGAGATACTTCTTTGATTGAACCAAATAAAACCCACTCCCAAGTGGCAGCTGCTGGATATGCGATGTACTACATCTGGATGATTCCACACCTCCCACATGATAGATGGTTACCAACGACTCGTTACTTTGCAAAACAACACGAGTGGATGTTAGAAAAGGATGTTAAAATATGGCCCGAACGACCATATGAAGAACAATAAAAAGAGGTAGAGCATGAGTACTATAAGATTAACCATGAGCCAAGCGCTCGTAAAATTTTTAGATAATCAATATGTCCAATTTGATGGAAAAGAACATAAATTTGTTGAAGGTGTATTTGGTATTTTTGGACACGGTTGTGTAGTTGGAATTGGAGAAGCACTTCAGGAGTCTGATCACAGTCTCAAATTCTACCAAGGTCATAACGAGCAGGGAATGGCTCATGCCGCAACAGCTTTTGCAAAACAACACGCCCGTAAGAAAATTATGGCAGTGACCTCATCAATTGGTCCTGGAGCCTTGAATATGGTGACAGCAGCAGGAGTTGCTACGACCAACCGTATCCCGTTATTGCTCCTTCCTGGAGATGTCTTTGCCTGTCGTCAACCCGACCCAGTATTACAACAAGTAGAACACTTTCACGATTATACGATGACAAGTAATGATGCCTTCAGAGCAGTGAGTCGCTACTGGGACCGTATTAACCGCCCTGATCAGTTGATGACTGCAGCGATGAATGCAATGAGAGTGCTTACCGATCCTGCAGATACGGGAGCAGTCACCTTAGCGCTACCACAAGACGTTCAAGCCGAAGCCTACGATTACCCCGTTGAATTTTTCCGTAAGAGAGTTCATATCATTGATCGTAGACCACTTACCGAAGCCAATCTTAATATTGCAGTAGATCGTATTAAAAAAGCAAAACGACCAATGATCGTATGTGGTGGTGGAGTTCGTTACAGTGAAGCTGGTGATACCTTAGCTGATTTTAGTAAAGAATTTGGTATCCCCTTTGGTGAAACTCAGGCAGGTAAAAGTGCTGTAGTATGGGACCATCCTATGAACTTAGGTGGAATGGGAGTGACCGGTGGTCTTGCTGCAAATATGATTGCTAAAGAAGCCGATCTTATTATCGCTGTTGGAACTCGCTTAAGTGACTTCACAACAGGAAGTAAGTGGGGCTTCCAAAATCCAAATGTAAAAATTATTTCATTGAATGTGAACTCATTTGATGCCTATAAGATGGATGGTGAACCACTATTATGTGATGCAAAGGCCGGTTTAGAGGCTGTTGCTACTGAATTGAGAAAAATTTCATATAAACCTATCGACACTTTTGCAAGCGAAATTGCACATGCGAAAAAGGTGTGGGACGAAGAAGTTGATCGACTCTACCACCTTGAGATGGGACCAAATGATATCTACTCACAAACTCGTGCTTTAGGCATCATGAACGAAGAACTCTTTGAAAAAGATGCTATCGTCGTAGGAGCTTCAGGAAGCTTACCTGGAGACTTACAACGAGTGTGGCGTAGTCGAAAGCCAGAAGTGTACCACATGGAGTATGGCTTCTCCTGTATGGGATATGAGGTCTCTGGTGCTTTTGGTGTAAAACTTGCTGCACCCAATCAAAGTGTTTACTCGATGGTCGGTGATGGAAGTTTTGTGATGCTTCACAGTGAACTACTCACCGCTATCCAAGAGAATGTAAAAATTAATATTATCCTTTTTGATAACAACGGTTTTGGTTGTATCGATAACCTCCAAAGAAGCCAAGGTATTCCAAAGTTTGGTTGCGAACTGAGATACCGAAACCCTGAAACAGGTAAAATTGATGGTGGTGGGGATCTCATTCCTATCGACTATGCCAAGATTGCTGAAGGATACGGTTGTGATACATGGGTTGTTCATAACAGTGAAGAGCTCAAACAAGCACTGAAAGAGGCTAAAAAGAGTACAGTATCGACCTTAATCGATATTAAGGTTGACTGGGACTCAATGACCGATGGTTATATGAACTGGTGGCGTGTTGGTACTCCTGAAGTCTCTAAAAAAGAGGCAGTTGTGGAGGCACACAAAGAGATGATGGAAGAAGTTTCTAAAGCTAAACAATACTAGGAGGCTTACATGGATGCCAAAAAAGTAAGACTTGCAATGGCTCCTATCGGGTGGACCAATGATGATATGCCCGACTTAGGTGCAGAGAACACATTTGAACAAACAGTGAGTGAGATGGCATTAGCCGGATACACTGGTACAGAGGTAGGAAACAAATATCCTAAAGATCCATCTGTCCTAAAAAAGGCACTAGACCTACGAGGAATACAAGTATGTAACCAGTGGTTTAGTAGTTACCTTACTGTTCAGCCGTATGAAGAGGTTGAAAAAGCTTTTATTGCACAACTCGATTTTCTAGAGCCCTTAGGCTCACGTGTGATTGGCCCTGCCGAACAAGGATTAAGTGTTCAAGGTATGGTCGACACCCCAGTTCTCTCAAAAAAGCCATACTTCTCAGAAGAGCAATGGAAGCGTCTTACTGAAGGGCTTAACCGCCTAGGAGAAGTGGCACATAAAAGAGGGTTTAAACTCTGTTACCACCACCATATGGGAACAGGATGTCAAACCTTTGAAGAGACAGATCGTCTCTTAGCAGAAACTGATAAAGAGCTTGTCTACTTGCTCTACGATACAGGACACTTTGCTTTCAGCGACCACGATCCAGTTGAAGCTGTAAAACGTTACATCGATCGTATTGGGCATGTACATTTAAAGGACATCCGTCCTGAGGTGTTTGCAACAGTGAAGAAAGAAGATTGGTCGTTCTTAGATGCAGTTCGTGGAGGAGTCTTTACCGTCCCTGGAGATGGATCAATTGACTTCCCATCAGTGTTTAAGGTGTTAGAAGATCATAACTATTCTGGATGGATGGTTGTTGAAGCTGAACAAGATCCAGCTAAAGCAAATCCATTAGAGTATGCAATGAAAGCTCGTTCTTACATTCGAGAACACACTGGTCTCTAAGAGAATTAGTACACTATTTATGATGCCCTCTTAGCGTTCAGTTAAGGGGGCTTTTACTTTTTAAAAGGAGAAAAGATGAAACGCATTGGACTTATTGGAACTGGGAATATGGGATTGGGCATTGCTCAAAACTTATTGAAAAAAGAGGGAGCATATAATCTCACTGTCTTTACTCGAGATACCCAACGAGGCAAAGAGGTAAGTGAAACCTTAGAGAAAAAAGGTGCCCATATAACTCATTCATTAAAAGATCTATTTAGCCAAGTTGATACCTTGCTCCTTTGTCTTACCGACTCTGTTGCTGTTGAACACATCTTAATAGAAGAGGGTGGATTACTCTCTTACAAGGATACAACAACAGTAAAGACTGTTATAGATTTTAGTACTTCACATCCAGAATCGACTAAAAAGGTTGGTAAGATGCTTAATGAAGCATCAATCAATCTTCTTGATACCCCTATGACAGGGAGTAAAGATGAGGCAGAAAAAGGTATTATTCGACTTCTCAGCGGAGGAGATGAGAGTGTATTTAACAGCCAAAAAGATATCTTTGATGCCATTAGTGCATCAGCTGCTTATTGTGGACCTCAAGGAAGTGCCCACCTTGTTAAATTAGCAAACAACTATATGGCAGTATTGAATCAAACAATAAGTGCTCAAGTCGCTTTAGTGTTAGAAAAAGAGGGGATTCCACTTGATGTGTATCGTACTTTTATTAGCCAAAGTGGGGGCAACAGTGCAGGTTTTAAAAGCATCTTAGATAAGATAGAGAAAAACAACTTTGATGTAAAATTCGAATTAGGTCTCGCAGCTAAAGATGTTCGTTACGCAAGTGAATTTTTCCCATCTCCCATAGCTGATGAATTACGAACGTTATTTCTTAACGCCAGTGAAGCCTCATTTAAAGATAAAGATATAGCAGAAATCTACAATTACTTGAAAACAAGATAAGAGCGCAATCTTTGGGGGAGAATCTCTCCCCTAAAGATTAGCATCGAGCCATTCATATTCGAATGTTTTCACTTTAAGTATCGAATTTTAAAAAATGAATTTTAATAGCTACTGAAACCTCGTATTTTTTATTCTTAAGTGTCAATTATCTTTTCTTTTGACACTTAAGTAATTATTAGATATCCTCTGATTACTAGGTCTTGGTATGACGGCCTATCTTTGAAATATTTCAGATTATGTTGTGGTGTGTTAGATAACACCAAAAATAGAGGTCGTTGCAATAAATGTTCTCCCCGTTTATCTACTACAACTTATTTCTTCAGGAGAAGGAATAGACGTCGAGTTTAAAAGAAGTAAAGAAACATTAAACGTGAGTGTGTTTCATACACTTTGTTCTTTTGCAAACCGTGAAGGAGGACATCTCTTTTAAGGAGTCACCGACAACGGTGAGATGAGAGGTGTTGATTCCCATGCTGTAGAACGTATAGTTGAAACTCTTATTTCTAGTGCCCGTAATCCTACAAAAATGTATCCTCCGATGTATATCCAACCAAAAATATATACTCATGAAGGTAGACTTCTTATCTACGTATACGTTCAAAAGTCTTCTCATGTGACTCGTTGTGGTGCTACCTATTTTGATCGAAATAATGACTCTGATATAGATGTCACAAACCACCAACATGTGATGTTTCAGCTCTTTAGTCGTAAACAGCAAGATCTATATGGACAAAGAGTTGTCCCTCATATAGGAATTGATGATTTAGATTCTCATCTTATACAGAGAGTAAAAGAGATGGCCAGCAAATTGAAAGATAACCATATGTGGGAATCGTTAGATCATAGAGAGCTACTTCACTCAACAGGACTATCTGCCCACAATCAAATAACTGGGAAAGAGGGAATTACCTTTGCAGCGGTATTACTTTTTGGAAGTGATGATCTTATCGCTCACATATTTCCATACTACAAAACAGATGCACTTGTTCGAATAGTCGATACAAATCGTTATGATGATCGGGATATCGTAGCGACAAATCTAATAGATAGTTTTGAAAGGCTTGTTACATTTGGACAAAAACACCTTAACGATATATATACCGTAAAGGGTCTTCAGCGTTTAAGTTCACATGATATTATTTTACGAGAAATTATCTCTAACTCTCTTTCACACCGTGATTACTCTTCAAATCATACAGCCACTTTTATGATAAAAAAAGATTAGTTTTATATAGAGAATGGAAACATAGCACACGAATTTGGACATTTTGATATACTGAATATACAACCTAAAGCTAAAAATCCGACAATCTCCAAAATATTTAGAGAACTTGGGTTAGCTGATGAATTAGGTTCAGGGCTAAGAAATGTATATATGTATACTCAGCTCTATGCAGAGACTACTGCTCAATGTATAGAGGGAGATACATTTAGAACAATCATCCCTCTGGCCAAAGGGGCAACAGTAAAAGCAAGTCCGTATACTCATGAAACTTCTACTCATAGCTCATTAGTACTTGGAAAGGGTCTTTCATACACTCCCTCTGTTACAAGAAACGAGAACGTTGAAACAAGGATATTATTTGAACTAAGTAAAGAGTCTTCACTCACTCAACAAGAACTTTCTGTCTTAGTGGGTCTCTCTCTTTCAACGGTAAAACGGGTTATGAAGAGCATGATTGAAGACGGTAGTATCAGCCAAGTAGGGGGGAGAAAAAGAGGGTATTGGAAATTACATATCTATCGATGGTTTTAACCTATATGGTTCGCCTATAGGGTATTATCTCGATTTACCTCTCGCTTCCTAGACAAACTCTTGCTAGTGTGATTAAATGGAATTGATTTTGCATTGTGATAATCACAAATAGGAAGATAATATGTCATCAATAAAGTCGTTAGAGAGAGCTATAGATATTTTATTCTCATTTTCAGGATCTCATCCTGAGCAAACTCCACTTGAGATTGCTGAAAAAGTGGGAATTCCAGTACCCAGTGTATATCGCTTTTTACACACCTTTGTAAAAAAGGGGTTACTTGATCACAACAAAAAAAGTGGACACTACTCACTAGGATTTGATTTACTGCGCCTAGAAGCGGCTTTAAGAAATAAGTTTAGTATGGAACAGATTATGAAGCCGGTACTAGAGAGCATTGTAAAACTGACTGAAGAGACTGTTCAAATTACTATTTTAAACAAAGATTATGGGATGCTCCTTTTTAGTGAAGATAGTCCCAATCCCCCTAGATTTGTCCCTGAGTTTGGCTCTCTTGTGCCACTGTATGCAGGATGTACGGTTCAAGTCATTATGGCATACCTTCCTGAAGAACAAATTGAGAGTATTATCGCTCAAGGAATCCAAAAAATTGGACCTCGTTCAATTTTATCTGCTGATGAACTGAGAGAGCGATTAGCTGAAATTCGTAAAGATGGGTATGCGGTAAGTTATGAAGAGTTCTACCCAGGGTCTTTAGGAATCTCTACACCAATCTTTTTAGCAGATGGGAAGATCTTTGCATCTTTATCAGTCAGTGGCCCTGTAGAACGCTTAGAACATAAACAAGAGAGTGTCTTACAACTTCTTAAAGAGAAAAGCATCTTACTTTCAGAGAGATTAGCACTACGTAGTATTGTTCCGATGAACTAGATGCGAGCCATCTTTCTAAAAGTTGGGTTTTTCTCAATTAATTCGGCATAGGTACCAAAATCTGACACTTCCCCTTTATCTAAAAGGTAAATCACATCACAATCTTTCACAGTTGAAATACGGTGAGCTATCATAATCATGGTGCGGTTTGTTGAGGCAGCTTGTATTGCTTCCATGACAGCTCGCTCAGTAGTTCCATCTAAGGCACTTGTAGCTTCATCTAAAATAAGAATTTCAGGATTATCATATAAGGCACGGGCTAAGCCAATACGTTGTCTTTGACCACCGCTGAGACGAATACCACGCTCCCCTACAATGGTATGAAAACCGTGAGGGAGTTCTTCATCAACAAAGCGTTCTAATGCAGCTATACGGGCTGCTTGTCGCACACGATCCATATCTAATTGATCTTCACCTATCCCAAAAGCAATGTTACGGGCAATAGAGTTATCTGTCAGATAAATATCTTGAGGCACATACCCAATATTTGCTTGCCATGAACGAACATTCTCTAAGGTGAGGGGGGTATCATCTACAAAGATTGTTCCATGCTTTGGTTCAAGAAGTCCTAAAATAAGGTCGATAAGGGTAGTTTTGCCCGAACCTGTGGAACCGACAAACCCAATTGAAGAGTTTTTAGGAATAGTGAGAGTAATCTCTTTGAGCGTTGGAATTTCACTTCTATTGTAACTAAAATCGATATGATCGAGTCGGACCTCTCTATTGAAAGGAAGACGAGTACGCTCTTTCTCTTCTAAAAAAGAGTACTCACTCTCTTCGGTCGCTACCATCTCTTGATACAATGTGTCGACAATCGCTTGGTTAAAATAGACACTCACTACCGAGCGATAAATTGTTTGTAGTGCTGGCATCATTTTGTAACCAGCAAATGCAAACAGAGTCACAAAAGGTAAAATTGATAAAACGTTGTCCGTTCTTAGTGTCATGACGACTACCAACATGACAACACCACCAAATGCGATAGCCTCTAAGATAAACTTCGGTAGATCTCGTACGACATTGATGTACGACTCAACTTTGATAAATCGTTCTGAATAGTGGGTAAACGACTCTAAAAAGTATCCTTCTCTTCCCAATACTTTTGTCACTTTGATTCCACTAATAGCTTCACCTGTAGAAGCAAATCGTCCTTTGTTTGCTGCAAGACGTTCATTTCCAGCTTTCTTTGTTTTCTTACGAGCGGTGTAGTTCGTAATGACATACGCACCGCCAACAATACTAAAGGCTATAAGGGTGGTCACCACATCGGTAAATAATAAAAAGACAACCATTGCTAATACGATAAGAGATTGAATGACTAAATCAAACAGTGGTAAAAGGAGTTGTTGGGTAAGTTGGTTTACCTCATATAAAATATTAGATCCTAAATCACTCGATGACCGAGTAAGGAAAAAGGTGTAAGGACGGCTTAAATAGAGCCCTAAAAGACGGCGTGAGAGATTGTGATTCAATCCCATCACATATTTTGTTTTAAGCCATATGGTGAAAGCTGCTAAGGCGTTTGAGAAAATCAATAACACAAACATCGCTATACCACTAGCAACAATGAAGCTCTTAATATTTGTGAAATGAAACATGTTGTAAAAGAATGAGAGAAGTGGATCTGAGTGGACACTTGATGGGTCTGTAACCACATTCATGAAAGGGAATATAGCGGCAACACCAACGAGTTGTAACACAGAAGAGACAAAGAAGAACACAAGCAAAATGACCATGTTCCTTTTTTGTCTTTTTGTAAACAAAGAAAACAATTTATGTAGTAGTGAAGGATCTGACATCTCTTACCTTAATATAATGTATTGTGTTTGCTAGTATAGCAACTATCAGAGCTCTTTCCTACACTCATCTCTTATAAAATGAGAACTCAAAACGCATCTTCTTTTCTTAAAGAGTAAAAGGTGAGCTACCTCGCCTTGTATCTCTCATAGGAAGCACTTTAAAAAAAACTTACATCCACCTAGAGGTATGGTGTGTATGTTGAATAACAGACTTTAGAAGAAGACCTTCTTTATGAGTCAAACTCTTTTCTAAACTCTTGGTACTCTTGAATCATCGAAGATGTGAGTTTGTTCAAAGAGAGTAAGTAAAAGGTAATCCCTCCCGCAATACCCACTAACAGGAAGACAACCCAAATCAAAGGTACGGTGAAAGCTGAAATAATAATAACACTCCAAAGTAGTACAAGGGTATATATTTTAGAGCGATGAGATATTGCTCGGTGTTGTTTATAACAATAGATATATTGACCGATATACTTTTGGGTAACCAACCATCGATACAACGAAGGGGAGCTATGGTAAAAACAATATCCGCTGAGAAGTAAAAATGGGGTTGTTGGTAATAAAGGAACCACAATCCCAAGTAGCCCAATACCCAATGTTACCAATCCACAGATAATCAATAAAACTTTTTTCAATGAAACTTCCATCTTTTTCTGTCACCAATTGTAGGTGCAAAATCTCATATAACATACCTTCTTCAAAAGTGTGAAACCACTATATATCAGTAACCTCCTTTGATCAAAAGAGGTTACTAAGAGATTCTCTCATCAATAAGTAGATACGTTACTTCTTTTTCAAAAGAGCTAGAACTAGGTATCTTTTATGAGTTAGAACAATACCCGTAACTCTTAGACAATGAGCTGTTCATATCGATCTAACAATTCATTAAAGAAATCCATCGCATCTTCAATAGGAGTAGCACTACTCATATCTACCCCAGCTTTTTTTAACGCATCAATTGGGTAGTGAGAACCACCGCTATGTAAGAACGAGAGATAGCGCTCTTTGGCCCCCTCTTTGTGTTGTAATACCCCTTCAGCTAAAGCGATAGCAGCACTTAATCCAGTTGCATATTTATAGACATAAAATGGGCGATAAAAGTGGGGGATACGAAGAGCTTCTAAGGCACTTACATCAAACAGTTGAACATCTTTACCAAAATAGAACTCTAATAACGAGCGGTATTTTGATGTAAGAGAGTCGACAGTAATCGGTTCTCCTTGCTCAGCTGAGTGATGAACAATCATTTCAAATTCAGCAAACATCGTTTGTCTAAATAAAGTAGCAACAATATCATCGATCTGTTTTCCCACGATATAAGCTTCTAACTCTTTTGAGTCGGCTTTTTGTATCATGTGGTGAGCTAATAGTTGTTCATTAAAGGTAGAAGCCACCTCAGCTTCAAAAATAGTGTAATCATATGAACTATAGGGGTTACTTTTAGCACTGTAATACGAGTGCATCGAATGTCCCCCTTCATGAGCTAAAGTAAAGACATCACGAAGGACATCCTCTTTATAGTTCATTAAAATATATGGAGGACCTGAGAAGGTTCCACTAGAGAATGCTCCAGAGCGTTTCCCTTTATTCTCGTAGCGATCTACCCATCGGTCAGTAGTCAACCCTCTCGTGATGGTGTCGACATACTCTTGGCCTAAAGGAGCCATCGCTTCTTTAATTAATTCAACGGCTTCTTCATAGGTGTGAGTAACTTTCACATCTTTTACAAGAGGAACATATACATCGTAGTGGGCTAACTTTTTGAGACCCAATGCCCTTTTTCTTATTTCGTAGTAGCGATGAAGTAGTGAAATGTGATTGTGAACAGTTTGAATTAAATTCTCGTAGACGTTTTTATCGACATTATCAGGAAACAGGGCCATCTCTAAGGTTGAGGGGTATGATCTTACTCGGCTTCTAAACATACTCTGTTTTACTGCTGCATCATATAATTGGGTTAACACATGTTTGTGTTGATCAAACACTTTATAAAATTTGTTGTATGTCCGTCGTCTCACTGAACGAGAAGGGTGTTGTAATAATGATCCAAACGTACTTTGAGTCAAAGGCACTTTCCCCTCATCGGTAGTAATTGTGCCGAATTGTAAATCGACATTTGTCAGTGCGCCAAAAGCTTCACTTGCTTTAGAGCCAACTTCTTGTTGCAAAGCCATAATCTTCTCTTGTTCCTGGTCAAGAGTATGATCTTTAAAGCGAAGCATCTTTTGAATCATCACTCTGTAATCATCAAATTCAGCTAAAGCTAACCATGATTGAAGTGTGGGCTCATCAATTGCCATAATCTCTGGTTCAATAAATGAAGTTTTTGAACTAAAGAGGGTGATTAATTGTTGAGCTTTTCCATAGCGGTGTTGGTATGTGCTAGAACCACCGTCACTCGTTTGTTGTAAAAATGCGTACTGCATAATGCGTTCTAAAAGAATACCCTCTTGGGTCAGTAGGTGTAATAACTTCAATAGTTGTTCTTTAGATTGATGCAAGGTCCCTTTAAAAGAGTCAAATAACTCTACTTGTTTCTCACTTGTCGTGTATGCACTTTCCCAATCACTCTCATGTTGAAATAGATGAGTGAGATCCCACTGGTCTAAAAGAGGGACGTCTTGACGATTCGGGATGTTAAATTGTGACATGATTTGCTCCTATGGTGTTATGTTTTCTAATAATGTAAGAATGCGCTGTGCAGCTAAGGCACGGTGGCTTACTCTGTTTTTCTCTTTTGTTGTAAGCTCTGCCATCATTTTTTGTAATGAGTGAACTCGAAAGATCGGGTCATATCCAAACCCGCCACTTCCACTTGGATAAAGTGCAATCTCACCTTCGACGCTCTCTTGGATTGTGTAGATCCGATAATGATCAAGGACAATGGTCATAGCACACACAAAACGGGCTTGACGTTGGGCAGGTGGTACATCACGTAGTTTTTCTAATACGTAGGCGTTTCGTTCACTATCACTTAACAGACGGTTATACAGTTCACTACCGTACCGATTACTATAAATTCCAGGTTCCCCATCTAGTGCATCGATAACCAACCCTGAATCATCACTAATCGTTGGTGCATGGGCTAATTGATAGAGATGCATTGCCTTACCTATTGAGTTTTCGATGAATGTTGCTCCCGTCTCTTCAAATTCAAATTCGATATTACGTGAGGAGGGAAGCACTAGGGCATGGGGCGTTAAGAGCTGTTCTAACTCTATACGTTTGTGTTCGTTGTTACTTGCAAGCAGAAAATCCATGTGCTCAAGATACTTGTTTTACTCA
>JBBAFS010000021.1:0-24884 GCA_041655255.1 Sphaerochaetaceae bacterium | reverse complement strand
CAAAGTCCCTAGGTGAAATAAGACTTTATTATCTTCAATAATGCCAATGATAGGAGTATCTCGATCTCTCATATACCTCAGTGCTTTAGAACTCTGTTTACCTACATCAAATTGGAGAGCAACTCCTTCAAAGTATTCATCAGGGCTACTACCTCCACCGTAGGTCATAGGAGCTTTTATTATCTGTAGTCGTTGATCATCAATGTCGTTGATTATCTCTTTTCCTAAAGAGAAAAGTTCTTCAATCGTTTTATTTCCTAATGAATCGATACGGCTCTCCTCTTTATTTAAAAAAGCAATTAAAGAGTGTTCTAATAAAGAGAGCGTTGTTTTTCCAGGGCGTAAGATTCGGTACAGTGGGTGTTTTAACAGCTTTTCAATAATCTCTTTGTTTCCCACAATAGCTCCAGCTTGTACAGATCCAAAGGCTTTATCACACGAAAAACTCACCACATCAGCACCATGAGCAAGGTGTGCACTCACAGGGATTTCCCCTTTTTTAGGGGTCTTTAATACACCTGAACCTTGATCGACATACAATAAAACTTCTTGAGGAAGAGTGGAGCGTAACTCTTTCGTTGTTGGATTTGATGTGAAGCCTCGTAAAGCAAAGTTACTTCGGTGTACTGCTAACACCATCTTGGTGCGTTCACTAAGAGCCTGAGTATAATCATCAAGTGTTGTGATATTTGTTGTCCCAATTTCTACTAATTTCGCCCCCGATTGTTTGAGGATATCGGGGATGCGAAAACCCCCACCAATTTGCACTAATTCACCCCGAGAGACGATAACCTCTTTTCGTTTAGCAAAAGCCGAGAGAACTAAAAAAAGTGCAGAGGCATTATTATTGACAATACAGGCTGCTTGAGCCCCTGTTGCTTCGCACAATAAATCATTAACAAAGGTATTTCTTTCTCCCCGTTTCCCTTTTGCAAGATCAAATTCTAAAGAGCAATACCCTGTTTGTGATCTTTGTGCTTGCTCCCATATGTGAGATGAGAGAGGGGAGCGCCCTAAGTTTGTGTGGATAATAGTCCCAGTTGCATTGATAACACCAATAGTGCTTTTACGATAATAACTTCTACATTCGCTTTGGATAAAGTTGATGACATCAGAAGAAGAACTTAAAGGTGTTCCCTCTTGCCATCGTGTTCGCTCTTGATCTAAAACTGAACGGACAATTGAGACGACTACGGGGCGACTAATCAAAGCGAAGTACCGCCTAATAGACGGTTCTTGTAATAGAGATTCTACTTGAGGTAAGCGTTGTTCACTCATCTACGGAAGAGGCAGGAATCGAACCTGCCGCTGCTTTTTTACAGCCAACGGTTTTGAAGACCGCGGGAACCACCAGATCCCATCTGCTTCCAAAAGGGGTGCCTATGTGGCACCCCTGTTATGTTTGGTTATTTCTCCAGTGGTAACCCAGATGGGCCCCAACCGTTGTTCATCCCTCCAGCGAGAGAGTATGCATCATAACCAAGGGTTCTCAGAACACCAACTGTTTGACCAGCAGTTTGACCTGAGAAACAGGCAATTACAATTCTACCGTTTTTGGGTAATGTATCAAGAGCATTGCCCATTTGTGCCCATGCAACATGGGTAGAACCTACGATGTGACCAGCGTCCCAATCGCTCTTTCCTCGGATATCAATCACGTTGAAAGCTCGTGGGTTGGTCTCTAAGGCATCATAGAGATCTTGTGAGCTGATGATTTTGTTTCCATCTTTACCAACAGAAGCAAAGTTAGCTTTTGCAGCTTCCCAAAGAACTTCTTGTTCAGCATTTCTTGGTTTTGAAACATCATTTTTGCTTGCTAAAGGATTGGCTCCGGTAGCAGTGACATCAAGACCTGCTCCACTCCATCCACCCATTCCACCGGCTAATGATTTCACATTAGAAAAACCAGCTAAACGTAAAGCTGCAATAGCTTGTCCAGCTGTTTGACCTGAGTAACAGGCAACAACAACTTGTCGGTTTGTTGGGATTTTTGTAAGGACATCACCAAGGTCTGCCCAGTTACTGTGGACAGCGCCATCGATGTGGCCAGCTTCAAAGTCGGCAGCAGCTCTAATATCTAAAATCATAACTGCTTGTGGATTGTCATCCAACATATCTTTAAGGTCAGTAGCACTCATGATATTATTGTTTGTAGCAATCTGTGCAAAATACTCTTTTGCAGCAGCAGTTAAGACTGCATCTTTATCGATTGCAGGCTCAGCCGGGGCGGCAGCAACGGCAGCAGCAGGTGCTGGGGCCGTAGCAGTTGGGGTAGCCTCTTTTTTACCGCACCCAGTGAGTGCGAGAACTGAAAGAAGGACAACCGTGAAGACTAAAAACATGTTACGCTTCATATTAACTCCTATACGCGTGATTTGACTGGTATATATACATATATAACATATATATCATTGGTTGAATAGATGTATTTTTATCGATAAGCTTCAACTGATAATCATATGACAACGTGTTCATATATCAGTTGAAAGAGGGGAAAGATTATGGTCACACACAAAGATAATCGCATTGTATTGAATAATACTATTGCAATTCCACCGATAGGCCTTGGCCTCTTTAAGATGGGTTCTGATGCAATTGTGACAAGAAGTGTCCACAGTGCTCTACGTAGTGGATATCGTTTATTTGATACTGCCTCAATCTACGGTAATGAACACGCCTTGGGAAAAGCACTCAAGTCATCACCCGTAGAAAGAGAAGAGATCTTTATCACATCAAAGGTGTGGAATAGTGATCATGGCTACGAAAAAACCCTTAAGGCTTTTGATCACACTCTTAAAACATTAGGTACTGATTATCTCGATCTCTATCTCATTCATTGGCCAGGACATAACGATGTTCTTCCTACCTACAAAGCATTAGAGACGTTATACGAAGAGAAAAAGGTACGCACTATTGGGGTGAGTAATTTTGAAATTTCTCACTTAGAAAAACTCTTAGATCACGCCCACATCATCCCAGCAATAAACCAAATAGAGGTACATCCGCTTTTTCAACAACGAAAGGTGAGAGAGTTTTGTGAAAAACACTCGATTCAGATTCAGTCGTACTCTCCACTAGTAAGAGGCTCATTAGATATTCCTTTAATTCAAAGCTTTGCTCTCAAGTATCAAAAAAGTGTGGCCCAGGTGGTACTGAGGTGGCACATACAACACAACATGATTCCGATCCCTAAGTCGGTTCATCCTCATAGAATTAAAGAGAATATTGAGATCTTCGATTTTTCATTAACACAACAAGAGATGGATGAACTTGATGCATTAGAGAGTGATAAGAGAATTGGCTTTGATCCAAGAACGTTTTTTTAACGCTCTTTGTACCGTTTAATAAAGATCTCATAGGCGTAGACTTGCCCTTGGATGGCTGCGTGTTTTATTTCACCACGCCCATCCCAATCTTGTCCTTGGTAGACAAGAAGGTGGCGTAACTCCATTTCGACTTCGTCGATTGAAAAGTCATTTCTTATTTGACGATCTTCTAATACAGAGAGAGTGAGTTGGTACTCAGCTTCTAAGGTTTGTTGTTCAATAGTCATAAAGCCTCACTTAGAGCGATCTGTTAATTGATCTAAGAGCGAAAGAAGTTTGTCTTGAACGCTTTGTTCACTTAATAGGGCAATCTGTTTGTGAGCACGCTCAACATACTCTTTCGCTAGTGCTTGAGAGAGAGTCACTCCACCTAGTTCAATAGTAAGAGCCACTGCTTTATGGGCATCTTTTTTACTCAGTCGCTTTTTACTTAGTAATGTAGCTAATGGGCGATTATGCTCGCTTTGCTGTTTTTCCACTTCGAGTGCTTCAATGACTGGAAGGGTAGGAATACCACACAAGAGATCTCGGTTTGTCTGTTTTCCCAGTGTGTGGGTAGTTCCTTGGTAATCGAGGATATCATCTTCGATTTGAAATGCCATCCCTAAGAGGTAGCCAATATGGTGCATTCTTTTTTGGTCGCTACACGAGCCTTGAGCTACAGCAGCGCCAGCGTAACAACTCAGTGCAAACAACGAGGCAGTCTTACCGGCAATACGACGAAGGTATGTATCAATTGAGATTGAGAAATCTCCAGCACCTCCATCTTGTTCTAATTCACTTTCACAGAGTCGACTAAATGCTTTAGCGACAGCTGAAGCTTCTAAATCTCCCTCTTTATTCTCAATAAGAGTGAGAGCTTTAGAAAGAAGATAATCACCAGCTAAGACAGCTTGTTTAATACCAGCTTGGGCATGCAAGGTGGCAAACCCACGCCTGAGTTGAGCTCCGTCGATAATATCATCATGAATCAGTGAGGCCATGTGGACCATCTCTAATACAGCGGCTATCCGAATCACAGCTTCGTGTTGTTCAGCTTTTCCTAACTCAGAGCTAATAAGAGCTAAAGCTGGACGTAACATTTTGCCACTAGCAAAAAGCGTAGTGGCAAGAAGGTCTCTCACATATTCGTGAGCGTGAGTTATAGAATCTTGGATAGAAGAGCGTACTTTCGTAAGCTCTTCTAACAAGATGGGATCATGTTTCCAAAAATTAAGCATAGTGTCTAGAGTTGGGCATCCTTACTTCGCTCTAAAGCACGTTCCATTTGACGGCGAGTAAACTCGGGCTCGTCCATGAAGATGTAGAACTTCTTAGCAATGGGAGTTTTATTCCATACTTTCTTAATCCAAGGCATTACCCAGTAATCGAGTCCTAAAGCTCGTCCAGCACCACCCATCATCACAATCGAGACAGCCATGAACCAGATAATCTCTTTACCAGCTAAAGCTCCGATGATGAACATCACCGAGAGTCCCAATGAAACAATCGCAGCGGGGAAGGTGAACAATCCTGCAACGAAGAGTAATCCAATACCAACTTCGGCTAACACGATCATAATTTGGAACAGATATGGAGCTTGTGCTACAAAGGTCTCATTAATCCAGTTAAATAATCGTGTGGGCTCGCTTAACAGAGGTGGAGCAAATTGAGCAACTTCACC
The DNA here is from genome assembly GCA_041655255.1 of Sphaerochaetaceae bacterium. GTDB lineage: Bacteria > Spirochaetota > Spirochaetia > Sphaerochaetales > Sphaerochaetaceae > JBBAFS01. The sequence continues at coordinate 19,895 of JBBAFS010000021.1, read as the reverse complement.
ACCAGCACCACTAGCGGCACTGACTGCTTCAGTGACTACTTCGTGTGCAGCAGCAACAGTAGCTCCAGCTACATCGTATGCAGCGTTCGCTTCAACAATCTCTTCTACGGTAACAGTTGAACCACTGAGGATATCGACTGCACCCCAGTAGACTTTGCTACCAGTTGTATCGGTGAGCCAACCAGTTGTGATTTTACTAATACCTTCAATGAGCCACATGACTCCCAAATAAACACGTAAAAACGCAATCCAATATGGGGGTACACGATAAGCTGCAAATCCTCCGATGAGACTTCTTCGATCTTTAATTTCGAGGATCTCATGTTTGAAGTAGTTCCACGCTCCGTTGATTCCACATACACCAAATTGGTAGTACATGTTTACTAAGTGTTTAATCGCTTGGGCAAAGAAACCGTACATCACGATGCCCATGGTGTTACTTACGGCGTATCGTCCACCAATGGAGACCATAAAGCCGTGGAAGTTTGATTTAAATGGTTCGGGCTCTTTTGCTTTAAGACCAAGTGCTGTTTTAATGTTGTAGATAATCCCTTGAGCAGCAGTTGCAGCTGTTTGTTCAGCAGCCTCAACAATTTGTCCAACAGGTTTACCATCTTCCATGAACCAGATGCCATCTCCAGCTAAGTAGACGTTCTCGTGATCAGGAGATCTCATAAACTCATCGACTTGTTTTCTTTGAACCTTTCCAGGAGTGAGTGGGAGGTTGTGCAAGAAAGTAGTTCCACGAACACCACAAGTCCACACTAAGGTTTTAGTCTTAATGGTCTCTCCATCTTTGATGGTAAAGCCCTCTTCATCTACATTGACAATAAGGCTATTAGTTCTTACTTCAACACCGTTCTTTTCCATGTACTCGACAGCTTTCTCTCGAGGCTTGTCGGTAAGCATGTTGAGAATTGAACCTAATGCTTCAACGTTCAGTAGACGAACTTCGCTTGAGTCTACTCCATACTCTTTACAGAGAGTAGGAAGCCACTCAATAAGCTCTCCAACAAGTTCAACACCGGTGAATCCTCCCCCTGCAACAGCAAAGGTGAGCATTTGCTTCCGCTTTTCGGCATTTTTCTCGTAAGAGGCTCCAATAACCATATCGATGATATGACGTTTAATACGAAGGGCGTCTTCTAAACTCCATAGGTAAAAGGAGTGTTCCTTTACACCAGGAATATTGAAGTCTGTAGGTTCGGCCCCAGTTCCAATGAGTAATTGATCATACGGGTAGGAAGCACTCTCTCCTTCGAGGACTTGCTTCTTAAAGTCGATATTCACAATCTCATCACGAACGACATTCACTTTCGTTCCAGAAAAAATTCGATCAAACGATATTTTTACAGAATCGACATCGACACGGTTTCCCGCAACCTCGTGCAACTCAGTCATGAGGGTATGATAATTATGACGATCAATAAGCGTTACAGAGACTTTGTCTCTATGCTTCTTGAATGCTTTATGAAGGATCTTCGCCGCATGGACTCCGGCATATCCTCCTCCAAGAATAACAATTCTCTTCTTATCCATGAATCACTCCTTATTTCCCTTATGGTTCGAAAACCGTAAAATCTCTAAATTATCGCCCATAAAAGCAAACAGCCACCCGAGGTGACTTGCCGTTTTATTCGCAATGCGATATATCACTTGTATAGTAGTAACATGAAACAGAATAAAAATGCAATTCGGTTTATTTTTATCGGAACACTTTTCCTCCTTTTTCTCGCTTTTTCTTGTGTTCGTACAGATAAACCTCATACGAAAGAACCTCAAGCCCGTACTGAGGTCCATTTAGGCACCGTGTGTCGTATCACTATTTACGATAATCCGACAAAAGAAGCTTTTGAAAAAGTTTTTAGACGTCTTGAAGAGATCGAAGATCGAATGAGTCTCCACTTAGATACCAGTGAGATAGCTTTAATCAATGAAGCAAGTGGCAAACATTTCGTAGAAGTTTCTCCTGATACATTCTATGTCATTAAAACTGCCTTAGAGGCAGCCGCTTTAAGCGGGGGTGCTTTTGATCCTACAGTAGGACCATTAGTTGATGCATGGGATATTGCAGGAGATAACCCACGACGCCCCTCACAACAAGAGATCGATCACTTACTCACTCTCATCGATTACACCCAAGTTGAGTTAGATGAATCAAATTACAGTGTTAAACTTCTTCACAGTGGCATGATGCTCGATGTTGGTGGAATTGCGAAAGGGTATGCTGCTGATGAAGCTGCTCGAGTACTCAGAGAGAACAATGTACAACAAGCTATTATTAACTTAGGTGGTAATGTGTTGGCTATGGGCCTGAAAGCCGATGGTAGTAGATGGAGAATCGGGATACAAAATCCAGAACTCGATCGAGGAGAACATATCATTGTTTTAGATCTCGATAACCAAACCTTAGTAACGAGTGGTCCTTATGAACGCTTTTTTGAAGAAGATGGAATTATCTACCACCACATCTTAGATACCTCAACAGGCTATCCAGTGCAAAACCATGTCAGTAGTGTCAGCATTGTTACCGACAAATCAATTTGGGCAGATGCCTTATCTACCGCAGTGTTCTCTTTAGGATTAGAAAAAGGGTTAGATCTCATTAATTCACTTGAAGATGTGGAGACCATTATTGCTGATGATCAACACCACCTCTTTTTCTCACATGGGATGAAAAGCGGTGACATTCCATATGTAATTACTAATAACTCATTTGTGATAAGTAACTAAATTATTGAAAAAAGCCACCCAGAACTGCCTGCTATATACAAAGCCCAAAGTATCATGATGTGGAAGAGCTTCCACATCAGTGAACCAAAAGTTGCATGTGTCACAGCTACTTCCACGTGGGTATACTCTTGTTTCTCTACCTGTTCTAATAAGTGATCAATTGCTTCAATAAAGGGGCGCTTGGGGTGAATAGAAGACCATGTACTCGTGATCTCATTGAGATAGTAAAACTGCATCGAAATAAGTTGACCTAGCTTTCCTGGAAATTGAGGACGTGAAGCCACCATATAATGAGAGATATATAATAGTGAGATTAACACTAAGGCCTTACGTGCTCCTAATAAAAGAGCACCTAAGGTAACCACAAACGATCCAATACTAAAGAGTTGTAACCCGTTAGGTTGTAACAGGTGAGCTGCTGAGACACTGACCAATAGCATCATATTGGGGAAGATTTTAAACTTTCTTCCACTTGAGAGCGCTAAGACAATACAATACAGAGCTTGTAATAAAATTCCAACTAAAGAGGGTTGTAACAACAATGCAGGGAGGGTAATCAGTCCCATATATAAACGAAGGTGTGACTCTCTCATAGATACCTCTGATACCATCTACTTTGAGTGACAAACTGGTGGGCAAAGATTCCTAAAATCAGTGAACTGATTAATCCTACTGCTAAAAATGGGGTGGCAATAAGAAGTGCTGCATCTCCAAATAAGAGGTAGTAACTCAGTACAAGTTGAGCAATGTTACTTGCCATTGCTCCTCCAACTCCAATACCGATTAAGCTTATCTGCTTTTTTCCAACATGGTACAACACTAACATCACTGCCACACTAGCAAAGGTTCCTACCACACTAAATAGAGCGATATAAGAAAAAAGTGTTCCTGTAACAAGTGCTTGGCCCAATACTTTTAAGATGCTCAAAAGAGCATACTCTTTGTTACGAGCTACTCCTAAGGCAATCATCAGTGGCAAATTAGCTAAGCCTAATCTCATAAAAGGGAGGGGCTTAGGTATCATATACTCCACTGTCGATAAGAAAAGGGCAAAAGCTGCAAGAAGAGCAACAAACTCAATACGAACACTCTTAGAAGGCTGTGTCATCAACATCGACCTCCATCTCATCTTTGCCTTCAATGAGGACAAATACATCATTAGGTAAACAGATAATCCACTGACCCGGTTTTTCAATCCAACCTGCAGCAACACACACTTTATCTCGGCAATCAGAATCGACTACTCGCACTTTGTGATCTTTGATCTCAACTGTTGTTGTCCCCACAGGGCCACTAAAACGTTCAATACGATCAACACTCACATCAAAGACGTATGTATTGGAGGACGATGTTACGTGTAATACAGGCTTTCCTCCCACACTTCTAAAAAGTAGGAGAGAAGCCACTATAATAAAAACAGAAATGGTGATAATAATCACATCTCCGATTTTGATCTGCTTCATGGGCGAATCGTAACAGGTTCTTTTTTTGTTGTCGAGAGTGCAAAAAGATGAAGATAAATAAATAAGAATTTATCGAGAAAGTTATGAAAAAGTATTGAACAAAACCCCCATGACCTAATATACTACTTTTCGTATTGATATATCAGGAGTAGGTCATGAAAAAGTATTCAGTCATTCTAGTCTTATTGGTTGTCGCTGTAGCCCTTGTAGTTACAGGCTGTGCAAAGAAAGCAGAAGTAACACAAACACCTGCAGCAGCAGCTGTTACACCCATTGAAAAACCCGAAGTCTACCAAGATGGAGTCTATTTCACACTTGGTGAAGAGTTCGAAAGTAGTGGGTGGAAATATGCAGTTACTATCACCGTTACTGACGGTAAGATTGTCGATGTAGATTGGAACGGTGTTAATGTTAACGGCGGTCCCGACAAAAAAACACTCGACAAAAGTGGTAATTACAACATGGTGAAATTCGGTGGAGCTATTGCCGAATGGTATGAGCAAGCCGAGCGTGTTGAAGCTTATCTTGTAGAGACTCAAAACCCACTTGATGTCGTCTATTCAGATGCTGAGGGACATGTCGATTCAATTAGCGGTGTTACCGTTACTGTCGATGAGTTCTTCCGCTTAGCTCAAGTTGCTTTAGCTCAAGGTCCTGTTGGTTCTGGTTCGTATGCAAACGGAGCTTACTACGCTTCAGCAGCAGATTTCCACGAAGGGTGGAAAGATTATGTCTCAGTCACAGTCGTCAATGGCTTTATCTCTTCAGTGAACTGGAATGCAGTGAACGAAGAGGGGGTAGATAAAAAGAGCTACGACAGAGCTGGTAATTACAACATGATGAAATTTGGAGGTGCTATTGCCGATTGGTATGAGCAAGCCGAAGCAGCAGAACTCTATGTTGTAAAGACACAAAACACCGATGTTGCTCTTAACGCAGATGGATCAACTGATGAAATCAGCGGTGCTACTATTAGCGTTGATGGATTTGTTGAGTTATTACAACAAGCTTTAGCAGCAGGTCCACAATAATAGATTGAACCAAGAATATTCATAAACAATGAATTATGGTCTTAGTGTAGTATTCACTAAGACCATAATTTTTACTCTTATGAGTGAAAGAGGGGAGTGGAGAGATAGCGATCTCCGCTATCGGGGAGCATGACGACAATAGTCGAATGAGCATGTTCTTTAGAGCGTGCTACTTTCACAGCTGCTGAAAGAGCAGCTCCACTAGAGATACCTACAAAGATCCCTTCGGTTCGTAAGATAGTACGAGCTTCTTCGTACGCCTCTTCATTTTCAATAGCAATAATCTCATCGTAGATTTCTTGATTTAGTGTATCTGGGATAAAACCAGCACCAATACCTTGAATACCGTGTGAACCAGTTTTACCAGTGCTTAAAAGGGCACTACCAGTAGGTTCTACTCCAATAACTTTGATCTTACTATTTTTCTCTTTGAGGTATTGTCCCGCACCGCTAATGGTTCCACCAGTACCAATACCACTGACAAAGAGATCTACTTTACCACCAGTTTGTTCCCAAATTTCTTTTCCTGTTGTTTTATAATGTTCTTGAGGATTTTTAAAGTTAGTAAACTGACTTGGAATAAAAGAGTTTTCAATACTTTGAGCTAACTGTTGTGCTTTGTTTATTGATCCTCTCATTCCCTCGCTTCCAGGAGTAAGGACAACTTCAGCACCATATGCACGAAGAAGGTTTTGTCTCTCAACGCTCATAGTTTCTGGCATTGTTAAGATAATGGAATAACCACGACTTGCAGCCATAAGTGCTAAGCCAATGCCGGTGTTACCACTTGTTGGTTCTATGATAGTGGATCCTTTTGTAAGAAGGCCCTCTTTCTCAGCTTGTTCAACCATTGCTTTAGCAATTCGGTCTTTCACACTCCCTGCGGGATTCAGTGATTCTAGTTTCACAAGTATCGTAGCTTCAATATTATGAAAAGAAGCGAATCTCGATACACGTACTATTGGTGTAGAGCCAATGAGCTCACTAATATTATTATATATATTCATAAGTACCTCAAAAAAAATTGGATGTGTGTTGAGTATTTATGAGAAACCAAAGAGCTGTCAATAGAACAGGTGGATAAAAAACAACGACCGCACTTAGCGGTCGTTCATTCAAACAAAAGTTCTTCTTTAATCGAGTACTTTGTGTAACTCAATGTCAAAGATAAGAAGACTGTTAGGTTCAATAAAGTCAAATCCCATTTCACCATAGGCAAGAGCGGGGTGTAAGAAGAAGCGGTAATGAGAACCCTCTTTCATCAACTGAACACCTTCACTAAAGCCACTGATGAGACTCTCTAAGTTAAATACTGCAGGTTCTCCCCTAGCATAAGAGTTATCTCCTGTGGTGCCATCTAAGAAGGTAATCATATAATCGACTTCAACATCACTACTGGAAGTGGGAGAAGCGCCATCGCCTTCTCGTTCCACTATGTATTGAAGACCACTGGAGGTGGTGATAACACCCTCTTTTTCACTATTAGTAGCTAAGAACTCTTCAGCTTCTACTAAGTTTTCTTCTGCTATTTGGGCAAACATCTCATGATACTCAGATTCTAGCATTTGTTGGTACGCCATAAAGAGTTCATCAATCTCTTCGTCGCTAAATGTAAGAGGGATGTTACTAAAGGCATCACTTACACCAGCATTAAAGCCGCTAAGATCAACAAACAAACCTTGCACTTGAAGGTTGTATTGGATGATATAGCCATACCCATAACTAAATTTATCAATAAAGGAAGAAAGAGGACCAACAACTTCTCCGCTTAAAGAGTCTAAATCCTCTTTAGCAACTTCGCCATCAAGATAGTCTTGGTAATAGCCAAACATCTCGTTGATATCATCTGAATCTAACAAAGGTTCAACAAAATCATAAAAGTCGGCAGATCCTCGAATAAAAGGCTCTACTTCTAAATCAAGCTCTTCACTTAAAATATTCTGAGTTAATAAATAGCCATACACATAACTAAATGTATATTCTAAATCATCATCAGTAGGATTAAAGGAAGGAACCCTACTAATAACCTCAGTTGAAAAATCCCCTGTAGTGGAAACAAATGCATCACTACTTACCACATCATCTGTCTTTGTCCCTGCACAGGAGATTATGAAGATGGAAGCAACTATAATCCCTGCTACAAATAAAATCTTTTTCATCAATAACACTCCTTGATAAACAAATACATCTCGTTACTATCACCCTAGAGCGTATGATAGTCAACACCTAACCCCATCATAGTCGATAGGATTAGGTGAAGGAATAATTAAAGGAAAACTGGGGATGTTAAAATGAGTTATCTATTGAAATTCAATTCCATATTGCCATACAGTTCCACTCCTGTCAGGATCGCCGTTAATAACGACTGTAATCCATTGGGAAGTTTCTTCCAACATTATGCCCTCGTATTTCCAGCCCCCATCCCAAAGGGCAGAGCCACTATTTGCCTGATATCCATCGTCAGCCTTAACTAATTCACCGCCCTCAAGAACATATGCAATTGGGCTTTTTGGAGGGTTTTCAATATATGTAATTTCACTAGATAGTTTTTCTGTCTCATCAAGAATTAAGCTGTTCACGCCATCTTCTTCATTTAGTGTTAAATTGTATTTCCATTGGTAATCTTTATTCCAATAGAAATCATCACCTTCGTTATTGCCTTCGGGAATTTCATCTACAAATTCAAAGGTAAAAGACTCCTCTAGAAGAGTTTCATTTTCTTCATCTTCCTCTATTTTCAAACTAAATTTGATATTCTCTTCCTGTATGTTATGAGTATTTTCTAAAATGAAATTTTCAGTGGCTGTAGTATTAGCTTCTACAGTTTTAGATTCCTCCGTGCTATTACTTTCATAAGTAAATGTTCCTATAATATCTATTTTCTTGTCAGTATTATTATCGAAGCTTATTTCCAACTTTGGAGGATTGTCATAATCTAAACTTCCTATAGATCCCCAACTTGTGAGATTAACTACATTTTTGTCTGTTCCTTTACCACCGTTGCCGTATGTAGAGCTAGTGCTGGTAGTAGATTTTTCAGCTGAAAAGACATTAGTACCGTCAACATATACATAAAAGCTATCAGGAAATGATGATGGATGATAACTGAAGTCAAAGGATTGTAGATTGTTATCTCTAAGTTCTAGATGATGAATGGTGTTTTTTCCAGCACTTTTCGATTTAAAAGCGTAGAGTGTATTTTTAACCCAGCTCTTAGAATCTTCAAGTCCAAGTTCAAACTCAAAAAAATTATGAAACAATACTTCAAGAGTTGTATCTCTATCACCAATAGTAACGTCAGTTTCTGGATTTCTAAAATCTTTAAATCCGCCCTGGTTGATATTCCACATGATGAACCTGTCCCCTGATACACTATTGTCAGGAGTTGCACTAACGCTAAACTGTGACCCTGCAAAGAAAGATCCAATTATGCTTCCTTTATTCGATTTAAGGCTAATTGCTTTATTATCTTCAATATCATTTACCCTTATTTTAGAATTTAATGGGAATTGTGACCCACTTGCTAGTTTTGCATTAAACGAAACAATCTTAGGGTTTAGAATTGGATGGTCTTCTCCATCAATTTTCTGCACTAGTTGGGCATTACCTTCATCATCAACACGAATGGCATACTCAATGTCATAATCCTTGATATCCTTAAAAATATCTTCATCTTTATCCTGAAATCTATCTATCTCATAGTAGAGATATGACTTCTTTTCACCATCAGTAACTATTTCTATTTCTTTTGGCTTTTCGTCCTTATTAATTGTTGCTTTTAAGGAGATAGGACTATCATCACCTCCCTCACCATCAGTGATTTCAACCTGAAATTCAATTGAGGAAGGTTCTCCATCTTCATCAAGTTCGATTGTTCCCTGTTTGTCATCAACACCACTTTCAGAGCTAGAAACTATAGTTATATCAGTAATGTACTCCCATTCAGGTTCAAGTTTTGTTCCTGCAGTAATGGGAGAACCAACAGTGATTTCTTGATCTCCGCTTTTCCACGTTTTTACTTTTTGACCAGGTTTATTAGAAGCTTCAGGAAGTTCTACTACTGTTTTCTTTCCGCCTCTCTCTTTTACTTCAAGGAAGATAACGTCGGTGTCACTAGAGCCTTTAGAGTATTCAATTGGTAATCAGGTATTACCTGATGGGATAACAGTGATTGTAGAATCTCCAGCAGTATTTGTTACGACTTTAGCTTCTTTATCATCCACTGAGACATAGTAGACTCCTTCTTCAGGCTTAGATTTGCTTGAGTCAACAATAAGTTCTCTTCCAGCAATTATTATTGAAACAAGTTCTCCGTCTTTAATCTTACCCGTCCCTATAATTTCTCCAAAGTAGACTTCTTTCATCTCTTCAGTAATAGCATGTCTCTCTAGCCAAGGGATCATGTCTGAGCAACTGATAACTGTTACTATTAACATAGTTATTATTAAAAAAGAGAGAATATATGTTCTTTTCATTGTCCAATCCTAACATATGTTAATTTCATCATGTGCTGTAAAAATTTGCCACTTATCAGTATAGAGGTGAATATAAAGTGCCTTCAAGATTGATTCTTAATTTCGTGAAGGGCTTAGCTTTATCCTTTTTTACTTGAGAATAGTGTATTGATACGATTCAGAATATAGCTTGCTGTTATAAGAATGAGGATATCTAAAAGTGGGTATGCTTTATTGAGTATGAAGATAGCTTGAGCTTGGAGAGATGAGTTAGGGTAGGTGAAGACCAAGGCAACAAGAAGGTTGTTAGCTATGTGAAAGCCAAAAGCTATTTCACTACCTCTACTTTGGATTGTGAGATACATAAAGAGAAAACCAACAAAGGAGTAATACAGTAGTGTTACTCCTTTGTTGTGTTGTACCTCAAAGTTAGAAAGATGCGCTACAGCAAATAACACTGCTGAGATACAACAAAGGAGATATCCTTTTTTAATATGGCTTTGAAGTAATCTCCACAGCGTTGTTCTAAAAAGAAGTTCTTCAGCTATTGCTTGAAGAGGGGTAAGAATAAGAATAATGAGTGTGAAGATAAATGAGTATTGGTGTGAACTTTTATGAAGTGTTATTACGTTAGGATCAATAAGAAATAACACAAACACCACAAGTGTTGTGACTGTTATCCACACTCCCATTGAGATGAACATCAACTTATACCTAAAAGTAACTGCATCAGTAACGTACGATGTAATGGAAGATCTATGAATGTGGTAGATAAACAACACTAAAATCAGAAGTAAAAAGACAAAGTTAACATGCAACATGAGATATGTAGTTATAAGAGAAGGGTGTTTTACTAAAGAGAATAATTCAGCTGTTATACGTGAACCTAAAATCATCCACATAGCTTGAATGACGGTGAAGTAGATTATTGCCTGAGGGAGGGTAATGGTGTTTGTACGTAATTGTGTATCCATCTCTTTGAGTATAGTAGCATTAATGTTATATTAGATGCCATGAACAATACCCTTGAGAGTTCGATCTTTGAATCTTTAGAACAAGATGGTGTGATTTCTGTATTTCCAACTCAGACATCATTGCAGTTTTGGAAAGAGCGCTATACTCGCCTCAGTGAAAAAGGGGTGATTCGATCAGATAAACTCTTACCTTGGGACTCTTTTCTTCGTGTTTTGTATCCACCTACTGAGAAAAAAGAGATTCATCCAATAACAAAACATCTCTTTTTTCACACCTTTTTACAAAGTGAAAGCTCTGAACACCTCAAGTGGTTTGTATACCCCAACGAAGAGGGAGAGAGGACAAACTTCCTCTTCTCCTTATTAGAACTGATTCGTTCATATGAAGATCTGAGGTTGTTACAACACTTAGATGCAGATTCGTATAATAAGATTCCCAAAGAGTACCTCAGTGATGTTGAACTCATTGTTGGTGCATACACCTCTTTTTTAGAAAAAAAAGAGTTAGTCGATTATGATATTCTACCATTATCTACTACACACCTTCCTCAAGATAGTGACATTCAATACCACATCTTTTTCCCTGAAGTAGGGAAATTGTTTCACCGCTTTACCTTACTTAAGAATCTCCCTTCTTACATCCATGTCTATTACGAAGATAAAGAAGAGAGAGCTAGTAGTATCTTGTCGTATGAAAATGAGTTGATGGAAAGTCGTTCTATTTTGGTAAAAATTCGCTCTTTATTAGAACAAGGAGTCCCTTCTAAAGAGATAGTTATTACAGCTGGAGATATTAAAAGTATTCGTGAATATATCGAATTAGAGGCACGTAAAGAAGAGATCCCTTTACAAGTGGTGGAGTCTCGTCCTGTAGAAACTTACGCAGGAGGGAAGTTTTTCTCTCTTCTTTCAGATGTGGTAGCACAAAGTTTTTCTTTTGAATCGGTGAGAAGATTATTATTAGATCCACGTCTTGGATTTAAAGATCGAGCGATGCACTTGCGCTTGTGTAAAAAGGGAGCCGAGTTAGGTATTAAAGAGGGGAACCTTATTGAAAGCGAAGATCAATGGCTCACTCGTCTTGGTCTCTCTAACAGGCAACTGTTTCATTGGTATAACACATTTCGCTCTTATCTCATAAGGTTAGTAAACTCTTCCACCTTTAAAGAGATGCAAACTCACCTCTTTACGCTCATCTCCTTTTTATGTGAAGAAGATCAGTGGGAAGGTAATCAACTCGATGTGTTTACCTACTCATTAGCTCAACTTGGCCCCCTACAAGAGGCACTCTCTTTAGTAGAACTTGATGAAGTCTCTTCACTCTATTCACTGTTTGTACAACTACTACAATCAGTGAATTATGCTCCTCAACATACAAAGGGGGGTATTCATCTTTATCCATACACTACATCGGTAGGGATATCTCCTCTGTACCACTTTGTGATGGGATGTACTATTGAAGCAACAAGCATTGAAGCAAAAAAGTTAGCACTGTTAAGTGAGTATCAATGGGGAGGTACATTAACACAAGAAGCAAGTGATCTTTTTTTCTCACACTACCAAAGTTGTGGAAAGAGCGTTGAATTTTCTTATGCTAGTGAATCATTTGGTTCTTCTAGTTCACTTGTTCACCCCTATTTTATGAGAAGTGGAGAGATTGAAAAAGTAGATTATGTTCCTCGATCGTTATTCGATCAAGAAAAAGAGGCATGGAGGACTCCCTCTTACTCATTTACACCAACACCCGCTATAGCAAACACTTTTAAGAAGGGGAAACGTACTGCCTTTAGCCCTCCTAGAATCGACACAGCCTCGTTAAAAACACGTATGGCTTACAACCATATCATCACCGATGAAAGAGGCTTAGCTCGACTCTCATCGACTCAAATGGATGCATTTTTTGCATGCCCCTTTAAGTGGGCTTCCCAGTATGTCTATAAACTACGTAAACAAACCTACGATTATCTCTTAGAAGATCACGCTGCTATAGGATCAGCTCAACACTCACTTTTGGAGAGGTTTTTCTCTCACCTCAGTGGTCCTTTTCATCAGGAAAAGAGCTCTGAATACTTAGAAGTATTTCACCAATTATTACACCAAGTGCTCAAAGAGTATGAATCCTCGGTCAGTGCCCCACTGCCGTTTGCCATGAACTACATTAAAAAAAGACACTTTTCAAATCTCGAGGCGATTATTACAGCTGAAGGAGAGACGTTTGATGGGTATACGAGTATCGCCTTTGAAGCCAAAGAGGAGAGAGAGTACCCCGACAATGGTTACATCCTCATAGGTCGAATCGACCGTATGAGTGAAGATAGTGAACATCACACAGCGGTAATTGATTATAAAAAGAACTACACTGTTGCAAAAAGTGCCTATAAAAAAAGTGATACTCTTCCATCACATCAATTAATCCTTTATGCCAAATTGCTTCGTGATAGTGAATCCAAAGAGGTCACTGACGCTGCTTTTTACAACATTGAAAAAGGGGAGTATGTATCACTGTGGAATCAAGACTCATTAGAAGAGCGAGATCGACTCATTGAGATCTTTGAACAAGATGCTGTGATGATGGTAAGTTCATTTCATCAAGGAGCTTTAGGGGCTACTCCTTCTGATAGTGCGTGTCAGTATTGTGATTACCGCCCATTATGTCGTAGGAGGTATTCACTAATATGATTGATCTAAAGCGTTTTGAACAGAGCATTAATTTTCTCGATGAGTTTCAAAAAGAGGCTATCTATTGTGATACCAACTGTGTAGTCACAGCAGGGGCAGGCTCGGGAAAGACTACTGTCCTCTCTAATAGATTCCTCTATTTGGTACTGAGTCAACAAGCACACGCCGATGAGATTCTCACTCTCACATTTACCCGCCTAGCAGCAACACAGATGTTTGAGAAAATTGAAGAGAAGCTACGCTTATATGAAGATGAACCACTCATACACCAAGAACTTCTTAATCTCGCTGAGGCTACAATCACAACAATTGACTCATTTTGTTACCGTGTTGTCTCTAGTGACCCTCTACGTTATGGCCTCAGTCCCACCTTTGAAATGGACGATCAACTCAATAAAGAGTTAGCTGAAGAAGTTGCCTTTGAAGTGTGCCGTCAATTCAAAGACCACCCTGGGTTTTTATTTCTCAGTAGTCTTTATTCACCTGAAACTCTTATAACAGATTTGTTTGTAGAGATGGCTACAAAAGAGTTTTACCTCAGTTCCTCCTTTGATAAAACTCACCTCTCTACTTCATTAATCTCATCATTAGAGAGCATTGCTCGTAACAGTCTCTCTCAATTAGATCAGATGGTGATGTTTCTCTCTTCAGTAGAGGGTAATGAAAAAACCTTAGAAACCAATAAACCACTGTTTGAACACTATCTTACACATCGAGATGAGATCTTACAGTTCACTAACTACCCACTGATGACACAAGCTATTGAACCACTTATGAAGATGCATAAAGCTCGATCTAAAAGTGATTATAAAGATCAGTACAACGAGTATGCTGAAGTTATACGCTCTACATTAGTAGGACCTTTGGTCTCATCTCTTATTGGACTTAATGATACATCTTCTTTAGAGTCGGCATTTGATGTCTTTGAACTTTTGAGAGAACTCTATCTTAAACGGAAAAAAGAGAAAGGAGTTCTCAGTTTTAAAGATGTTGCCCACATGGCACATGATATTCTCATCTCTCATACAAACTTAAGACGGTATTACCAACAAAAGTTCCGCTTTATTATGATCGATGAGTTTCAAGATACCGACTTACTACAAAAAGAGATTCTCTTTTTACTTGCTCAAAAAGAGGGCCTCGATGTACAAGGAGTCCCATCAGCAAAGGAGATCGAACACGATAAACTCTTTTTTGTAGGAGATCAAAAACAATCAATTTACCGATTCCGTGGCGCCGATGTGAGTGTCTTTAATGCACTGTTAGATGAAGTAGAACTCTCAGGTGGAAAAAGAATCAACTTAGCGACGAACTACCGTAGTGAACAACAACTTGTCCATTTTTATAACAACGTATTTGAACCTATTATGGGGGATGCTGAACACCTCTATGAAGCTGAGTTTGAGCCCCTTAAAGCAAAACAGAGTCCTAGTAGTGTAACTACCCGCATTGAGTACCATCTCAAAGAGAAGACAAAAGAGAGAGAAGATCACCTAGCAAGTGATACACAAAGTGAAGCAGTTCATCTTGCAAACACCATCTCAAAGATGGTAGAGGGAGATGATTATCTCATTGCCAATGAAGATGGCACCTTACGTCGTCCCACCTACCAAGATATTGCCGTGTTGTATCGATCGACCACCAACCAAATGCACTATGAAAAAGCACTTCGTCTTAAAGGTATTCCGTACAACGTATCGACGATTCAATCGCTCTTTTTAGAAGCACCACTTAATGACATTGTCCATTTTTTAGAACTTGTTATCCACAACGATGATCGTCTTAGTTTTGCAACAGTCTTACGTAGTCCGTTTTGCCACCTTTCAGATGATGCACTACTTGAGTTAACTGAAAGTGGGATAAATCCTTTTGAGCAGTACGACAACACTCATTGGGAGAGCGAAGATATTATCAAATACCAACAGGTGGTGGATGTGTATCACCAGTTGTCTTTATTGGCACAAAGTGAATCTATCAGCACATTAATTGACTTTCTTTTTAATGAAGGTGGGTATAAGTACTACCTGTTACGTCACTCACTGTATCACCCATATATCGAACACTTTGATTACATCTATGAATTAGCTATCCAGTTTGATCAAAAAGGGAAATCTTTGGTCGATTTTTTAGCCTATGTGCGTCCACTCTTAGGCAAGCGAGAACGCCTTGATGAGGTAGAACCCTTGCAAGCTGATCTACCGGGAGTAAGATTACTAACAATTCATAAATCAAAAGGGTTAGAGTTCCCCATTGTCATTGTCGCAAGTATGGGGACATCAGTAAGACCACTAGTGACTCCCTCCTACGATTATGAGGGGGGGCTATTGAGCTTTAATTACACCCCTTATAAAACACCAGTACGGAATCTCTTTTATGAAGCTCAAAAAGAGGAGATACGAGATAAAGAGTTAGCTGAGTTAAAACGGTTATTCTACGTAGCTCTCACTCGAGCTCAACACCATCTGTTATTTATGGGTGTTGGTGATGATTCAAAAATTAAAGAAGAACATAGAGGCACTACCTTTTTTAACCTCCTTGGGTATTACACTAACGCTTTTAATGAGGCAAGCTCTTTAACTTCTCATATGAAGATAGTAGACATTCCCACTTCGTATGAAAGTGATCTCTTTATTTCAGTCTCACATAACGAAGTCTCTTCACATCTTAAGCAGATGGAAGAGATTTACGCTCACCCCAAAGAGCAATTAAGAGTCACACATGATGTGTATGGGGTAACTGAGTGGATTAACACATATATTCCACCTGAGAGTGAACAAGAGGCAATCCCATTACCGACTCTACCAAGTGATGAGATTATTAACCGCCTCGGCTTTGAAGCTCTATTTGGAACATGGACTCATGCAGCTTTAGAGTGGGTTATTAACCACTATGGCTCTTCTCTTAGTGATGTTTCTATTGATGAATCGACCGCTCTTTCTCTTATTCCTTCCGAATTAGAACACCTTGGCCTATCTCAAAAAGAGAAAAAAGTCTTAGTAAGTGGAGTAATCTCTTTAGTAGAGAATTTTACCCACTCACACGTACTTCACTCACTTTTACAAGCTCGCCCCCGAGTGATTGAAAGTGAGATTCCTTTTAGCTTACGCCATAATCATCAAGGCTCTGAAATTATTCTTAATGGAGTCATCGATCTTCTTATTCGCTACGATTCTCATATCGAGATAATCGATTTTAAAACTGATGCGACGATTGAAAAAGAGCGACATCATACACAATTGGCACTGTATCAAGAGGCAGCACATAAGCTCTATGACCAAAAAGTGAATACAAGAGTGTGTTACCTTCGTAGTGTCGATAGATAATCGACTGCTGCGTGTAGTTGTGTAACGGCATACTCAATGTTCTCTTTACTTGTTCCAAAGTTGAATCGGACAAAGCGATCATACTGTGGACCAAACCAAGATCCATCATTCATTGCAATGTTAGCTCGTTGCCCAAAGAAGCGAGAGAGTAACCCTCCCTCAACTCCTAAGCGCGGATCATACACTTCGGGGTAAAGAGATGCATCGTGTTGTACATCTTCGTACAAAGAAGAGCAATCAATCAGTCCAATGAACGAGGCCTCAGGAAGGACAAACTCTAAAGGAGCGAGCTCTCTTTTGAGATACGATGCAGTTGTGGTGATATAACTACGCAATTGATCTAACCACGGACCCCCATGGGTATATGCAGCATGCGTCATTTCAGTAGCAAGAAGCCCCACTTTAAAGTAGAAAGAATCCACTTTGTGTTGAAATGCTCTTTGGTGCTCTTTGTTATTGAAATGGACAAAAGAGATATGCTCCCCTGGAATATTAAATGTCTTAGAGGGAGAAAAGCAGGTTGCACACTCAACACCCATCTTCCTAGCCACCTTCTCAAAAGGGATATGGGTGTGATGAAGGTGAACTAAATCGGCATGAATTTCATCACTAATAACTTTTGTTGCGTGTCTTTGTAATACACGAGAGACATCACTTAATTCTAAAGAAGTAAACACTCTTCCCGTAGGGTTATGTGGAGAGCAAAATAAGAGTAGTGGCGAAGCGTGTTTTACAATCAATGTCTCTAGAAGATCTGTATCTAAAGTGTAGTGGTAGGCTTTGTTATCATACACCATCGGCCATGGGATAATTGTCCGCTCTAAGTGTTGTAACAACGTCACAAATGGCTTATATGCGGGGGTGGGGAGAATAACTGCATCACCTTTGTTACTTAAGATTTCTACTAAAGTCGCCACTGAGTGAAGCATCCCTGAAGAGAGAATCACCTCTGATGGGTCAATGCTCCAATTATGTCGCTTTAAAACCCACTGGGTAAATAACTCACCCATCTTAGAAGGCTTTGGATACCCTAATACTCCGTGGTGAGCTTGATGATAAAGAGCTTGTTGTACCTCTTTGGGGACCATGAAGTCGGTATCAGCAACCCAAAAAGGGAATGCATCAGGGTTATTACACATTCGTGCAATAGCATCTTTATCATATTTCACTGCTAAAGAGTGTGTTCGATCGACATATTGTAATAGTGGATAATCTCTCATCTCTTTATCTTAGAGGAAAAAATGTTTTTGGGGGAGTGTATTGAGAGTAAGAGCGATGAACCTTACTGGTAAAACGAATCGCCTCTTGGGGACAGTGGTGGTAACACGCTAAGCAGTATGTACACGCTCCTTGGTAGGAGGGCTTGTTTTCTACCATCACTATATTCTCTACAGGACACACCTTCGCACATATTCCACACCCATTACACTGATCAGTGACTTTGAGTTTGTGATCGTGTGAAGAGGGTGAAGATACTCTTTTTCTATAGATATTCCACACTAGGCGACTTAGTGGCCTAAAGGGGGGAAAACTAAAGTGTTGATCTTTGAGGTTTTCAATGAGGGAGTGTAACTGAGAAGTAATATCTGAATGGATCTTTGTTTGCTTATGAAGAGGTGGTGCTTTATATAGGGGAGCGAAGGTATCGACCATCTGAATATATGAAATGGAAGTAGCAGCATATCCTGATTCTAATAATAGGCGTGAAGTGATGTATCCACTATAAGAGGGGAACCCTCCATGGGTTATAACAACTTGTAGGAGATCTAATTTCAACTGTGATTCTTGTAAGGTTGAAAGGATAAAAGAGGCAACTTTCACAGGGGGTGCAAAGTAGTAAGCGGGGAAGACTAACACTAACTCCTGAGTCCCTTCTAATAAAGAAGGCTCTTTTTCTACCTCTAATAACGAGTAGGTGTGATCACACACTAAAGCCCTACAAAGATCAAAGGCAAGAGTTTTAGAATTCCCACTACCACTAAAGTAGAGAGCAATACGTCTCATCACATAAACTCTTCTTCTTTTATTGTTCTTATTGCTTCTACAACAGAATCAATATCTTCGTCACTCAAATTCAGATGAGTCACCAAGCGAATCACATTGGCATGGGTATTCATACACAAGATATGGTGTTTCTCAAAGACATCTACCACTTTTTGTGCAGGGGTGTTCTCTACTGAGAAAAAGACCATATTCGTTTGAACATCTTCTATATCTAACGAGGCCCATGAGGTTTCACTTAAAGCTTTGGCAATAGTGTATGCACGAACGTGGTCTACTTCTAATCTTTCGTAGTTATGTTCAATGGCGTAGATTCCAGCAGCTGCTAAAATTCCCGCATGTCTCATTCCACCACCTAACATTTTACGAACCACTCGTGCTTCGTTAATAAACTTCTGAGTTCCAGCAAGAATGCTCCCTACAGGAGCTCCCATCCCTTTAGAGAGACACACAGTGACTGTATCTCCATAAGAAGCTAACTCTTTGAGGGACATCTTTGAAGCAATTGATGCATTCCACAACCGAGCTCCATCGATATGGATAGGAATGTTGTGCTTTGTAGCAACTTTTTGAATCTCGTCTAAATTCTTTTTGGGATAGAAAATTCCATTAATAGAGTTTTCTATCTCAATAAGAGCTGTTTTAGTCATGAAATAGAGATCAGGCTTTATTGCCTCTTCAATCGCTTCAGATGTGAGAATTCCTTTAGGGGTATCTAAACCAATGGGGAGAGTTGAGGCAATACCACTGACAGCCCCCACTTCGTGGTGGATGATGTGGGCATCTTTATGTGCTAATACTTCACGTCCCTTATTCGCTTGGATATACAATGGAATTAAGTTTCCCATTGAACCACTTGAGACAAATAAGGCGGCCTCTTTACCTAACAAAGAGGCTCCCATCTCTTGAAGACGGTTTATAGTGGGGTCTTCTAAATAGACATCATCACCAACTTCGGCTTGTGCCATCGCCTCTCTCATATGTGGGGTTGGCATAGTAAGGGTATCGCTACGTAGATCAACATTGTTCATGTGAGCTCCTTTTGTGGTGTATCACAGATACTGTGTAGAAGGGAAAAGAAGGTGGGGAAGGTTACATCTACGGCATCGACACCTTCGATTGTGAGATCACTATCGGTTTGTAAGCCAGCAACAGCCATCGCCATAATAATACGGTGATCGCCATAACCAAGAACTGTTCCCCCTCGTAGTGTGTTATGGGAATGAATAATTAAGGC
>JBBAFS010000020.1:0-25780 GCA_041655255.1 Sphaerochaetaceae bacterium | reverse complement strand
CGAACGCTATCTATGAAGGGAAATATCTTTTAGGTACTGCAATTGCTCGACCTCTCATTGCCAAACGCCACATCGAGATTGCTCAACAAGAGGGGACACTGTATGTCGCTCATGGAGCTACAGGGAAAGGAAATGACCAAGTCCGTTTTGAGTTTGGCTATTACGCATTGATGCCTGAAGTCAAAATTATTGCTCCTTGGAAAGATTCTGAGTTCTTAAGTGCTTTTGAAGGGCGAAGTGATATGATTGCATACGCCGAAAAATACGACATCCCCATTAAGGCGTCCACAAAAAAGCCATACAGTGAAGACGAGAATTTACTACACATCTCCCATGAAGCGGGCATTTTGGAAGACCCCGCCCTACGTTGCCCTCCTGAGGTCTTTAGCCACACCTTAAGCCCTCAGCAAGCTCGGGATGAAGAGACTCTCTTAGCCATTGAATTTGTCGATGGAATTCCTGTGAAAGTAACCAATGAGAATGACAATACCACTGTCACCGATCCTTTAGAGATGTTTATCTACCTTAATAAAGTTGGACATGATAACGCCATTGGTCGAGTCGATATGGTTGAGAACCGCTACATTGGTATTAAAAGTAGAGGCGTGTATGAGACTCCAGGTGGAACTATTTTGTGGTTTGCCCATCGTGATTTAGAAGGGATTTGTATGGATAAAGAGGTCATGCACCTTCGAGATTCTTTGATGCCTTCCTTTGCCCGAGCTATCTACAATGGATATTGGTTTAGCCCCGAGTTCGATTTTCTTAGTGCAGCTTTCAACAAAAGCCAAGAACTTATCACTGGTACTGCAAAAGTTGCACTCTATAAAGGAAATATTATTGGTGCTGGGGTAACAAGCCCCTACTCTTTATACAACGAAGCACTTGGAAGTATGGAAGTTTCTGGTGGTTATGAGGCAGTAGATTGTAATGGATTCATAAACATCAATGCGATACGCTTACAAGCGCATCACTACTGGCTTAAAGCGCAAGAGTTAGATTCTTAACCGAGGGTCTCTTCGTAGTGTTCTACTCCCATAGCAAGAATTTTGACAATGTGGTCATCATTCAAACGGTAGTAGATACTGCGCCCCTCTTTACGATGACGCACCAATCGACTCACTCTTAGTAATTTCAATTGCTGACTGATAGTCGATTGTTGCATTTGTAGTTTTTCAGCAATGGCATTTACAGGGAGTTCTCCCCCTTCTAGGAGAAAAAGGATCTTAAGACGGGTTGAATCTCCAAACACCTTAAAGAAATCAGCGATGTCGGAAACTTCTTCATCGAGAGGGAGAAGTCTCTTTTTCTCATTGTTATTCATACTATGAATTTACCACATCCTTACCCCCTAGGCAATAAAGTTACTCATAGTAAGCTTATATATGAGTTATTCAACCATCCAAAGGTATTCTTTTCTTACAAATCGAGTTGTAGGAAGCCATCTATCATCTTCTAAATGGGCGATTGCCCAAATATAATACATGGTATAACTCGGTGCTGAAACTTGTATATGAGTGTTATGTGGTGGGATAAGCGATGTATCTCCATCTTTAATAAGATATGGGGATTCTTCAATGAGTGAAATCCCAAATCCATCTTTAGGGAAGAAGCGGTAGTGATACATCTCAGGATGAGGATGATCATGAGGGGGGAAGCTAGTCCACCTACCTGGAGTATTAATTGTTTCTCCTAATACCATCTGAGAGTGAGGGTGACTCTCTCCATCAAAAACGGTACGAACGGTACGCGCTGAAGCTCCATCAAGAAGATCTTCTCCTGTTCTCTCACTTTTAATCTCTTGGGGAACAAATAGATGTGATGGGAATGTGACGTTATTCTCTTTTCTTTGAATACATAGTTCACAATCACTCATCGCTATGAGTGTGACACTGACCCCTTCGGGGACATGTAACACGTAGGGATTCTCTGTTAACACATCAAAACGAGTTGCTACTGCTGTGTGTGACTCCCATTGGAACTCTACTTCTCCATCAATGAGTAAAAAAGCGCGCTCCATAGGAAGAGAGCAGGTAAATGAACTCCCCTTATGTAATATAAGCACACCAAAATCCATGAGCATCTCAGAGTGAATTCCATGTTGTTCACTAATAGAATTATATCCCTCTTTCCATGTCCCAACTTTATGAGCGACCATATCTGAACCCCTTATGAGCAAGTAGGGGTGGAATTCCACCCCTACATGTTCGACTTATTCTTTATATTCTAGTAGTAAATATCATTTTGCTCTTCTGGATACCCAAAAGCCATATTCCAGATAGTGTTTTTAGTTCTAAGATATTCGTGTAATCCGGTTTTTCCGTATTCTCGACCTATTCCACTATTTCTGTTTCCACCAAAAGGAGCATTCATACGTGCCGTATTTGGCATATTAATAAAGATCGATCCAGCATTTAATCTTTGAGAAGCATAATGTACTGTTTTGTGACTTTCTGAGAATATTCCAGCCCCTAGCCCAAATTTAGAGTCATTCGCATATTTGATTGCCTCATCTAAATGAGCATATTTCATCACAACAAGTACTGGTCCAAAAATCTCTTCTCTGTAACATCTCATATCTTCTCGTACGTTAGCTAAGAGTGTTGGTTTGTAAAATGCTCCAGCGTCATAGATACCACCGGTGAATGGTTCTCCTCCACACACTAAGGTAGCTCCATCTTCAATTGCATCTAACACAGTTTGGTGCACTTTTTCCATCTGTTCTTTACTTATCATAGAGCCAAGGCGTGTCTCTGGATCGAGGATATCTCCACCTTTACGACTATTGAGCTCCTTTGCTAAATCATCTAAAAAGCGATCATATATTGATTCATGTAAAAGTAATCGCGTTTGAGCACAACAAACTTGACCGCCATTAAGTAATAAGCCATCTGCAACGCCAATGACAGTGTCTTCGTAACGACAATCTGGTTCGACAATAACAGGGCCCTTACCACCAAGTTCTAACACATTTTTCTTCATGATTTCTGATTGTGCTGAGAGTTCTAATAACCTTCTTCCCACCTTCTCAGACCCGGTGAGAGCAACAACATCAACTTCCTTATGTGAAGCCATAGCCTCACCTACGGTGCTTCCTTTGCCTGATAAGATATTGACAACACCAGCAGGGAAACCAGCTTCTAAGATAATTTCTCCTAACACAGCTGTTGTCCAAGGAGTGAGTGAAGATGCTTTACATACAACCGTATTACCTGCAGCTAATGCTGGGGCTAAGCTACGGGTGAGCAGGTGTAAGGGGAAGTTATACGGGCTGATAATTGAGACCACCCCATATGGTTCATACACCATGTAATCGTGCATGTATGGTTCATTTGCCACATGAATTAACTCACCATTAATCTCTCGGGCGATATTTGCAAAGTACTTAAAAGCATAGACTGAATATGGCATATCACCAGTTTTAACTTCATGAATAGGCTTTCCAGTATCTAAGGCTTCCATGCGAGATAACTCTTCCCATCTGCGTTCCATGATATCTGCAGCTTTGAGCATGATCTTAGCACGTTCATTATTTTCTAGACGGGACCATACCCCGCTTTCAAAAGCTTGACGAGCAACAGTACATGCCTTATCAACATCATCTACACCTGCCTCTTCAAAAGAAGCTAATACTTCACCTGTTGCAGGGCTTATAGATTCAAATCTTTCACCTGTTGAACCGTTTACCCACTCGTTATTAATAAAAAGTTTATAATGTTTCATAAAAGCCTCCTACTTATGAAATAGCTAAACCAGATGCTGCAGCCAAAAGATTCTCTTCAGTTGCTTCACCACGATTAAATTCTCCGCTTATTGTTCCATTGTGCATAACAATGATCCGATCACACATTCCAAGTACTTCTAGTTGTTCACTTGAGATAAAAATTATCCCCATTCCTTGTTCAGCCAATTCATTTATCAGCTTATAAATTTCTACTTTTGCACCAACATCGATTCCACGAGTTGGCTCATCTAAAATGACAATTCTTGGGTTGTTAGCTAGCCATTTAGCTAACACCACCTTTTGTTGGTTTCCACCACTAAAATGTTTGATTTTTCTATGAGGAAGAGCTGGGCGAATTGATAGTTCTGTAGTGTATTTTTTTACAACAGATAGTAACAATCGTTTTATAAGAATGCCAAAACGTTGAACTGCTTTGAGACTCGAAAGGACACTATTTTCTGCCATACTCAAAACTAACACTAATCCTTCTCGTTTTCGGTCCTCAGGAATAAGTGCAATTCGATGTGTGATTGCATCACCTATATTTCTTATGTTCACCTCATTTCCGTCGATAAGAATTGTTCCTTCATCAATTGGGTATGCACCGAAAATAGCTTTCATTACTTCAGTTCTTCCCGCTCCAACTAAGCCTGAAAAGCCTAATATTTCACCTTGGCGTAATGAGAAAGAAACATGAGAGAACATCCCCTTTTTGGAGATCTCTTTCACCTCTAGCATAGTCTGGCCAAAAGTTACATGATCACGGATGGGATAGGTGTCTTTTAAATCCCTTCCTACCATATACCTAACAAGACTATTTTCAGTCACGTTATGCTTTGAATTATCTAATTCCGTAACAAATTGCCCATCACGAAGTACAGTAATACGATCAGATAACTCGATGATTTCACTAAGGCGATGACTGATGTAGATAATGGAGAGTCCGCTATCGCGGAGTTCTCTCATAAGGTTAAATAATAATTCGGTCTCATTAGGGCTTAAGACAGCCGTTGGTTCATCCATCACTAAAATTTTAGATTCATTGAAAATTGCCTTGGCTATCTCTACAAGTTGTTGTTGGGCAACACTGAGATTTCGAACCCATGCTGAACAATCAAAATCTGGCAATCCTAAGGTTGCCATCACTTGTTGTGCCTCTGTTTCCATCTCTTTGCGATTCAAAGAGATATGATCTTTAGAGATAACCTCTTTCCCTAAAAAGATATTTTCTGCAACACTTAATGTAGGAACGAGATTAAATTCTTGATAAATAACACTAATACTTTTGGCAATAGCATCACGAGGATTTTGAAAAAGAGTGGTCTCACCTTGTAATACTATTTCCCCCTCATCTGGAGAATACACTCCCCCTAAAATTTTCATGAGGGTGCTTTTACCTGCCCCATTTTCTCCAATGAGTGCATGGATTTCTTGTTTCTTCAGATTAAAAGAGACAGATGAGAGGGCAACAACTCCGGGGAATCGTTTTGTTATATCCCTCATTTCGAGTACTAAACTCTCACTCATGTATCTCCCCCCTTATGAATCTTTCTGACCGTGAGAAATACTGTCTAATGCACACACACCAATAATCAGAACTCCCGCAACAATGGTTTGCCAATAAATATTAACGTTCATCAGTACAAGACCGTTACTAATAATTTGCAGTATGAGAGCACCTAAGAGTGTTCCAATGACACTCCCTTCTCCTCCACTCATTGCAGTTCCACCTACTATGACAGCTGCAATACTGTCGAGATCAAAGTTAGCCCCAGAGTTTGGGTTTCCTGAGTTCACCCTACCCGCCATGATGATTCCTGCAATTCCAGCTAATAACCCAGTGAGGGTATACAATAAAATCTTGTGTTTCACGACATTAATCCCAGAGAGCTGGCTTGCAGATTCATTACCCCCTATCGCTTTTGTCCTCAAACCAAAGACGGTCCTTCCCAAAACAAATGCCGATATGGCAAAAAGTAATAGCATAATTAAAGACATTAATGGAAATGGGCCTATGTATTTATTTCCAATACCTATAATAAACTTATCTCGTAAAGGGATAGGATATCCTCTGGTTAACACGTACATAATTCCACGAGCTATTTTTGCAAGACCTAGTGTAACTATGAACGGGGGCAATCTAAATTGGGTAATGATAAGACCATTAGCAAATCCAATCAGACAACTAATAAGCAACCCTGCTAATATTGAGACCCCTGTTCCCATTCCTTTAGAGATGAGAACTGCTGTAATAACTCCTGATAATCCCAATGAGTAGCCAACAGATAAATCAATTCCTCCTGAGACCATTACAAAGGTTTGACCAAATGCAATAATCGAGACAATACTAGCTTGCTTTAGGATATTGAATAAGTTGGTCGATGTGAAAAAGGAGGTTGGGCGTAACACAGAAAGGATAAATGTGAGTAGAAACATGAGAACTACCAACCCGGTAATTCGGTTACTACGAATGTCTGTGAGAAATTCCTTGACCCTCTTTTTAGTTAATAATGTTTCCATATATAAGACACCTTATCTAATTTGTAATTCACTGTAAGAATCTTTAGTGGCAACGCCTGTGCGATGCCACTAAAGGTGAAATAATCTAGTTTCTGTATGTATCGACGTTAGCGATCGTAATTTCAACTGTTCCTGTATCAGTAGAATCTGCAACTGTCTTACCATCGAGGATGTCATCAAGAGTCTTAATAATAAGTTCACCCCAGAGCCATTGTTTTTGTGAAACAATAGAGGTGACTTGTCCGTCTCTTACACCTTGAACGTTCTCTTCCATGTCGTCGAATGTGATGATTTTATGATCATCTTTTGTCCAACCAAGTGATTTCCAAATAGCAACAGCAGCAGGACCACCAGTTGCATCAATACTGGTAAACACATCGAAGTCAGGATATGCCTGGATTTGGGTTTCAATGACGTTTACTGTAAGGTTTGGATCTCCTTGACCAGTTTGGATGTCAAGAATTTTCACTCCTGGGAAGTTTTCAGCAAGCTCGTCTTCAATTCCTTGAATACGTTCGTTTAAACTTCTTTGGGTAGGTAATCCAGTACAAATAATCATAGTACCTTTACCGTTAAGCTCTCTTCCAACAATGGAGCCAAGGTGACGACCAGCGTTGTAGTTATATGTCCCTAAAAAAGCAAGTCTCTTACTCTCTTGGTTATCAGATTCAAAACAAATCGTTGGGATACCTGCATCAATAGCTTTGTCGATATATGGAGCTAGTGCATCAGGATCAGTCGGAACAATAGCAATTCCATCGACCTTCATTGCAATTAAGTTCTCCATAATTTCAATTTGTTGGTTCACTCCAACTCCTTCAGGAGCTCTTGTGATTACTTTGTAGCCCATTTTTTTTGCATAAGCTTCGGCGCTCACTGTAACTGGCTCAAAGAAAGGGTGAACAATTGGATATACAATTGCATACGTCTTTGTGGCAGCTCCAGCTTTTTTCTCTGAGGCTCCACCTGCAAATAGTGTTGTAGTACTCACAATAAGTACTACTAAGATTATGAGTACGCTCATAATTTTTCTTTTACTCATTCGTTTCCTCCTCGTCGGTGAATGTCTATTCCCGATCCTTCTAAATTAAGTATGAGAGCGCTAAAGTCAGACCACAATAGAATTAAATTGGTAGATGGTGAGATTACATATGATAGAGAATGTTATGTTATGGAATATATTTCTTCTGTCTGACAGTAGCTGTGAAAAATATTACACATTTAACTATTATTTTGTAGAGATTGGCGATAGGCTCCACTAGTCATTCCAGTCACTTTTTTAAAGATATTGTAAAAATAGTGTGGATCGCTAAATCCCACCATATAGGCAATTTCAGCCGATCTGAGCTGGTTGTTAGCTAATAGATCTTTGGCTTTAGCGATTCTGACTTCTCCAACGTAATCAGTATACCCCATCCCCGTTTCTTGATTAAATATAGTTGAAAGGTGACTTGTACTCATATGTACATGTTGAGCAACATCAGCTAGTTGTAATGTTCTTTTATGATAATTCGCTTCAATATATTGCTTTGCTTTTTGAATGACAAACTCATACTTTCGAATCTTTTGCTGCTCTCGTTGAACCACCGCATAGTCGATAAGCGTTGTAGCCTGCTCTAATAGCTGTGTGAGAGTTGTATGTTCTACATCATCTTGTTGTAGCATCCCTTTAAGTGGATGAGATTCATTAAATTCATGAAGATATCCGATCTCTTCTAAAAAGAGGGTAATTTCATAAAAGAGGTTAAAACGAACAAGAGTGATAAAAAATGGGTTTATTGGAAATCTATCAAACCTCTTTTGTTGCTCCTCTATAAAAAGTGGGATCTCCTCTTTTGACCCTGAACGTAAAAAGCGTGATATCTCTCTTCTTTCAAACGGAGTTTTTGCCCCTTGATAGGGATTAAGTAGCCGAGCATCTTCAAGTCCTACTACCTTATGTTTCCCAAAGAGATACGATAATGTTTCAGTCTCTTTAGCCTCTTCATAAGACTCTTGAATATCTTGAACTCGTTGTTTTACCCCTCCAATTGAGACACTGACAGATACTTTTGTCTTTTTTTCTAACTCTTTTTTAATCGACTGACTCATTCGGTAACAATCGTTAACTAAGTACTTAGGGTTATTACTTTTGATAAGGAGAATATATTCTTTTAGACTCGATCTAATAACATACAGATCATCGGCTTGAAGAGATTCAATAATTGATCCAGCTTGTATCAATTCCTTAGAGACTAAGGAGGCCTCGTGAACTGAGAGTTCTACCGAAACTAGAATAACGGCATAGGCCTTTGCTTGAATGGAGATTCCTAACTCCGTTGATTTTTCAAAGACTTCTGTAACGCTTAAGGCTCCTGCAACCACATTATTTAAAAACTCGTGTTGCAAAAACCGTTTATTAATCTCCATTTTGGCTTGAAGTGACTCAATGTCTTGTAATCTTCGACTCTCTAAGGAGATCTCTTTAACAACCTTTTGTAGTGAAGAGCGCAACTCCTCAACAACAATAGGTTTTAGAAGATAATCACTCACTCCAATTTTAAGCGCTTGTTGAGCAAGTTCAAAATCATCAAACCCTGTCATAATGATAACTTTCACCCATGGCATTTGAGCTAAGATAATACGACTGAGATCTAACCCATTTAAAAAGGGCATTTTGATATCTGTGATGACAATTTGAGGATCGACATCCTCGATGAGTTGCAAGGCAGTTTCTCCGTCTCCAGCTTCACCTGCAAATACAATTCCATTTTCGCTCCACGGGAAACTCTCTCTAATGTTTTCTCGAATGAGAATCTCATCTTCAATTAAAACTGCTTTAATCAACGTATAGCTCCTTTGCAATTCGAATATAGACGGTGGTTCCAACATCTATTTCACTTGTTATGTGAAGTCCCATATGCTCTCCATAATCAAGTTGTAGTCGTTGGTGAATATTTCTCAGCCCATAACTGGAAACAAAAGATTTCGTTGAAAGTGGCGATGAGAGAAGGTTTTGTAACTCATGAACTTTCTCTTTGGTCATCCCTTTCCCGTTATCTTGAACTTCAAACACAATGGCATCACCATCTTCATAAGCAACTATTTTGACAAGACCAGCATCTCTGGTATTTTTAATTCCATGATAAATGGCATTCTCTACTATCGGTTGTAATATAATTTTAATAATTGAATAAGCGTATAGATGCTCTGGAACGTCTATTTCAAAAGAGAGAATATCGCGGTAGCGGAGTTTTTGGATAATCAAATAGTGCTCAATATGTGATAGCTCATCTTTGATTGAAACCTTATAATCGCCTTTAGCCAAACTCAGTCGATAGAAATAAGAGAGCGATTTAGTCATAGTAATAATCTCCTCTTTCTTACCACCTTCAGCCATCCATACAATGGATTCTAATGAGTTGTATAAGAAATGAGGGTTTATTTGAGCTTGAAGAGCTCTGAATTCCATCTCTTTTGCTAAGTGTTGCTCCTCTTTTGTTGTTTCAAGGAGCATCTGGATTTTCTTAACCATCGAGGTGAAACTATGTGCTAAATCGGCGATTTCATCTTTAGATTTTGAAACAGGTTGTAAATTCCAATCCCCTTTACCAACTTGAATCATTGCTTCTTGTAACTGCCGAATAGGTCGTGTGACTCTGTTGGATATAAAAAGATACAATAAAAATGAGAGGGTGATTACAATGCCCAATGCTAATATAGAGGTATTACGAATGGTCATTGCATGAGCTAATAGGTCTTTTTGGTTAGATCTCCCAATAATTTTCCAATCTGTTAAGTCTAAGGTATTAAAGACAAAAAACGAGGGAATACCAAGAAATGACTCACTGAAAAAACCTCGTGTCTGTTGGGTAATTTCATCAACTCGATGTTGAGGTAACATAGCTTGTTCATATGAAAACTCCAGTGGATAGACAAAGTTGTCGAGATGTTCAACAATGAAAAAGTCTCCTTCTTGTTGAGTCGTCAATGCTTCCACCAAATTAACCAAAGCATCCATTTGTAAATTAACAATGATGTATCCTAATTCTTCATGTGTCACATTTTTGTAAATTACCGCCCCGACTGAGAGATATGGTTGTGTCCCTTCACTAAGCATATATGAGTGATCGTATGATGGGATAATCGAAATACCATCAGGTTGTTTATTAATCTCTTTGACAATATCCAACTCTTCAATATCTACAGGAAGAGTAAATATACCCCTGTGTTCACTAATGTGTGGACCTGCTTTATTTAAGATGACCACATTGGCTATATATGAAGAGAAGTCGAATAATTTTCGATACGATTTAAATAGTTCAACAACATCAAATGCTCGACGAAACTGTGTCTCACTCTCATCCGAGTGGTATAAGAAGTTTTGTACTTCATCAGTGCGAGCGATACGAAGAAAAGATTTGCTATCTAATAAGAGAAGTTCGATATTTGCATTTAATTGGTCAGCAGTTGTAAAGAACGATTGGACCGCTGACTCTTTCATTGCGTTAAAGGTGAGCATATATGAAATAAATGCAATAACAACTAATGGTATGATCGCAGCCAATAGGTGCATGATGACTAATTTGGTACGAATACTGTATTGAGATTGTACAAATCTATTAAAGAGAGAGAGTCTTTTGGCCGACTGTTCTTTGTTCATATGAACAGTATCGCTTTTTCCACCATATTCATCAATTCAATAATGTGTTCACTTTGATCTAGGGTGATACGTAGTGGTTCACTTTGTTCAAGATGATCAACATAGTTATGTAACTCTAATAAAAAAGGATCTTCTTTACTGAACTCTTCGGTTGTTTTACCTTGATCTGTTATGATACTGAGTGATCCTCCCTCCCAATTAAACAGACGCTCTACTTCGATAACACCTTTTGTCCCTATAATACGGGTCTCTATCGTTCTCACATCACTAATCCATCCACAACTAAAAGAGGCTATGACTTTTGATGAAAAGCCCATCTCTCCTGCTACATACGCATCTACCTCCCCCTCTTGTTTCGCTAATGCAGTGACATAGGTAGGTTTTTGGTTGGGGAACAGATGGCTAATCAGACTAATGGGATAGACTCCCAAATCCCATAAGCTTCCACCTCCTAATTTCTTACTACTTCGAATTCCAGTGAGCCTGCTACGCAACGAGAAGAAATTTGAAGAGATGTAAGTAATATCTCCAATGATACCACTGGCGAGTACTTCATCAAGACGATCCATCCGTTTCATGTACCGATACATAAAACCTTCCATGAGTGCTTTGTTACTCTGTAATGCCGCCTCTTTCACTTGCAAAAAATCTTCTTTATTCATCGCAAGGGGTTTTTCACACAACACATGCTTTTGAGCTTCTAAGCTTTTAATCGTCCAGTGTGGATGCATGGTATTTGGTGTAGAGATATACATAATGTCTATTGAATCGTCTTTTAAAAGATCTTCGTAGTTATCATATACTGGACCACTAAAGTTCTTTACTTCTTTGTTCCCTAGTGAAGCTACGGCTCCTAATTCTACTCGGTCGGATGAATCGATAGCTACTCTCATCTGATTTTGTGCCACTTGACCATATCCCATAATACCAATGCGATAGATTTTCTTACTCATACATTACCTCTTCAAGTAGACACCTATAGCCGATGGTACGCATCTACTTCTTAGGCGTCAAGTAGAGAAACTCTCTTTGAAGATGTGGTGTAAGAAGCCTTTTTTTATCTCGCTGGTGACAGTTGAGCAAGGAATTAGAGATAGTGTATATTAATCGGGTAACCTCAGGAGGTCTTTCAGATGAGTAAACCTATTATTGGGTGGATTGGTACCGGCGTTATGGGAAGATATATGTGTTCGCACATTCTTCCTCTAAGTGAAAAAATGTATGTATACAATCGAACAAAGAGTAAAACTGAAGCTCTGGTGCAAGAAGGAGCTATTGCGTGTGATTCAGTAAAAGAAGTGGCCTCTAAGTCAGATATAATATTTACCATTGTTGGACATCCTCAAGATGTTGAACAAGTCTATTTTGGAAGTGACGGAATTATTGCCAATGCGAAAAAAGGGGCACTTCTTGTCGATATGACAACAACTAAACCCTCTTTGGCGATAAAGATAAACCAAGAAGCTTCCAAAGCTGGCTTAAGGAGCTTAGATGCTCCTGTCAGTGGCGGGGATGTTGGAGCGAAAGAAGCACGTTTAACCATCATGGTAGGTGGGGATGAGTTGTCATTTAACACAGCACTCCCATTTTTTGAGAAGATGGGGAAATCTTTTACGTTAATGGGAGAAGCGGGAAGTGGCCAACACACAAAGATGGCGAACCAAATCCTTATTGCAGGGACGATGGTAGGGTTGTGTGAATCACTCCTATATGCCCAAAGTGCCAATTTAGATGTTGAACAATTAATATCAACTATTGGTAAAGGTGCAGCTGGATGTTGGTCGTTAGATAACTACGGTCCACGAATTGTGAAAGAGGATTATAATCCAGGGTTTATGGTCGATCACTTTGTCAAAGATATGGGAATTGCCTTAGAAGAGGCACGATCTATGGGCTTAGCCCTCCCCGGCCTTGCTTTAGTGGAGCAACTATATGTTTCACTACAGGGTGGCAACAATGGGCGAAATGGGACACAATCGTTAATTCTTGCATTAAAGCGCTTAAGCAGTAAGATGTAATATTTAGTAGGAGGATGACATGGAATTGAATAAAGAGTTTGCAACACTAATACTTCCGAATAGAGAGCCTCATAAGATTCCGATTATTACAGATCGTATGGGTGATAAATCTATTGATATCCACTCTTTGCGTAAAGAGACTGGGTATATTACCTATGACCCTGGATTTGTGAATACTGGAAGCTGTATGAGCAGTATCTGCTACGTGAACGGTGAACAGGGAATCTTACGTTACCGTGGATATGATATTGAAGACTTAGTTGAGAAATGTGATTTCGTTGAGGTCGCCTATTTATTAATCAAAGGAGAGCTCCCCAACGCAACTGAACGATTGCGGTATTCCGATTTACTTAACAAAGAGTCTCTTTTACATGTTGATATGCAATCAACATTTAACAGTTACCCTTTTAAAGCTCACCCTATGAGTATCTTAGCTGCAATGAGTGTCTCTCTCTCCTCTTTCTATCCAGAGATGGATGAAATTGATCCCGAGTTGCAACTCGATTTCGCTGTCACCCGTCTTATTTCTAAAATTAGAACTATTATTGCTTTTATTTATCGCCATCTTAACGGATTAGATTTCGTTGATCCGTCATACAAGTATAGCTATTGTGAAAACTTCTTAAATATGATGTTTAGGACACCTGTTTCTGAATACATGATTAATCCCTTGCACGTAAAGGCGTTAAACCAGCTTCTTATCTTACACGCAGATCACGAACAAAACTGTTCAACAACTGCTGTACGGCTCACTGGTAGTAGTGGTGCTAATTTATATGCATCTGTAAGTGCTGGTATTTGTGCTTTGTGGGGTCCAAAACATGGAGGAGCTAACCAAGCTGTCATTGAGATGATTACCGATGCTTTTGATAAAGGAGAGTCTCCAAAGTCTCTCATAGCGCGAGCTAAAGAAAAAAACAGTAACTTCCGTCTCAGTGGATTTGGTCACCGTGTCTACAAAACATACGATCCAAGATCGAAGATTGCAAAAAAACTGTACCAAGAAATTTTAGAAGAAGCTGAAATTAGTGACCCACTGTTAGATTTTGCTATTGAACTTGAAGAGTTAGCTGTCAAAGATGACTACTTCAATGAGCGAAATCTCTACCCTAATGTCGATTTTTACACAGGTCTTATTTTCCGTCACATTGGAATCCCATTGAATATGTTCACTGCTATGTTCTCTATGGGACGTTTACCTGGATGGATTGCACACTGGCTTGAGTGGGAAAAAGACCCATACGGGAAAATCGGACGACCAAGACAGGTCTACAGTGGTAATATTAGCCGAGAAGTTCCCCCAATTAGCGAACGCTAAGGTATTAAGGTGCTCTTTTGAGCACCTTTTCTCTTGCAAAAAGGGAAGAGACTCCAGAGAACAACACTGGAATAAGGACCACAATCGCACATACGTACAATACGGTATCAAAGTTTATCTTTTGGTATACAAAACCTCCCACGAGTGACCCAATAATAGTACCTAAGGTCAACAGTGTTTCATGAATGAGCATTCTTTTAGATCGGTGTAGTGACCCTGAAGCTCCATGGAAGATCGAATAGGAGTAACTTGCGGCAAAAAGAATCCCAAATAAGAAGAAAAAAAGTGCATATGAGAGAAACGAACTAATCATTGTTCCCCACACGCATAATAAAGAGAATAACAGCAGTGTGATAAGAATTAGCGTTTTGTTAAAATGCCACCACTCAGTTTTTCCTAAATAGTAAAACATCACTACTGTCGCTCCTCCTCTCAATAAAAGAAGAATTCCAACTGTCTGTTCATTAAAAGGGAGTTCATCCATAGCATAAAGGGGGAAGATGTTTAATATAACAGCCAAGGCGGTATACACAGTAACCACCCCACCCCACGAAACGAATCTTAAAGGGGTGCTCTCATCGACTTTATCACCACGTTCGATGTGCTCTTTTTCACTGGTAATTGCCCTAAGATGAGGGTGTCTTTTTGTTGATATAGCAACAAAGAGATATGTGATAATAAATAAGATAACTCCAAGATATAAAGGAGCTTTTGTGTTACGCATGACCAATGCTCCAGTAACAAGGGGTGATAATGCTGTCCCTACGCTCCACGAGACATTAAAGCTACTTGTTGCGTTACTTAATTCACGTCCCTCTTTTCCTCGTGCTAACCACGTTTCTACTTGAGGCCACAAAAAAGACATGAAAAATCCATACATCACTAACATTACCAAAACAACAGCGATGTGATTGGTATATAATATAACCCCCACTGAGAAGGCCATCCCTATCATCGATAGTTCAACACTATGTCGTGGCTTCATCGATGAGGTAAGGGGTTCTAATACCAAGCAAAAGATAAAATATGATCCTGTGTAGAGTGTTGCAGCAAGTCCAATCATCGTAGCACTTACAAAGAAACTCTTGGTGAGATAGTAGACAAAAGCGAGGTTTACCATCGATATAGCAAATTGACCTACAAAGGAGGCGCTGTTAAGGAGTGTTGATTGTTTCATTGACCTATTTGTAATCGAAATAGGAGCACTGTTGCAATAGATACCAATCTATTGCTCTTAATAGGGTGTTTGATGTACAGTAAGCCCATGGATATTTTGCTCACAAACAGAGCCTTGTTAGTTGCATTTGGGGGAGTATTCTTTGCCCAACTACTCAAACCCTTTTTAGTGTGGCCAATTGAACGCAAATTTAAAACTGAACTCTTTTTCTCTACAGGAGGGATGCCTTCAAGCCATACAGCAATGGTCGTAGCTCTTACAACAAGTGTATTCATCACCGAAGGGGTCTCCTCTTTAGCCTTTGCCATGAGTATCACCTTTAGTTTAATTATCATGCACGACGCAATGGGGATACGAAGAGCTGCTGGTAAACAAGCTCAAGTCATTAACGAGTGGAGCCGCCTGTTAGCACAAATCCACTCTGAAGGAGAGTTCTCTCCAGAAAACCTCAAGACAATGTTAGGGCACTCCTTTACCCAAGTACTCGGTGGAACCTTTTTGGGATTGATTGTCGGTATCATCGGCACCCTCTTTATTTGAATATTTATGCACGTTACATTGACACTCCCTGTATAATTATGTAAATTCTATAACATCAAATTGATGGAGTGTTTCAATGAAAAGAA
The DNA here is from genome assembly GCA_041655255.1 of Sphaerochaetaceae bacterium. Classification (GTDB taxonomy): domain Bacteria; phylum Spirochaetota; class Spirochaetia; order Sphaerochaetales; family Sphaerochaetaceae; genus JBBAFS01. Next base: position 9,755 of record JBBAFS010000020.1, on the reverse strand, counting down.
TATTATTGGTGACTTTCGTCTCACTTTTAGTCGTTGCTTCTCTCTTTGCTGGAGGAGCTAAAGAGAAAAAAGGATATGTGTTTGGTTCCGACGCTACCTGGCCCCCATTAGAGTTTGTTGATGAGAACGGTAAGTTAACTGGTTTTGAAGTTGAACTTGTTGAGGCAATGGGAGAAGTTGCCGGTGTTCCTATGACAGTAAAAAACACAGCTTGGGATGGTATTTTTGCCGGTTTAGCTAATAATCACTACGATGCTGTTGCCTCTGGGGTAAGTGTTACCGAAGAGAGAAAAAACTCAATGGATTTTACCAATCCAATTTTAGAGGTGACTCAATCGATTATTGTAAATAAGAGTAGTGCCCCTTTAGCAGACGGAAATGCATTACGCGGTAAAGTTGTTGGTGTTCAAATTGGGACAACTGGACACTTTGCTGTTGAAAAAATTGATGGAGTAACTGTCAAAGCTTATGATGACATTGGCTTAGCTGTCGAAGACCTTCTTAACAGAAACGTCGACGCTGCTGTTGCAGATAGTCTTATTGCTAGTGACTTTGTGTTAGAAAATGATAACTATGCAGGTCGCTTAAGTGTGACAGGTACTGTTGCTGCTGAGACTGAAAAAATTGCAATTGCTGTTAAAAAAGGAAATAGTGAATTCTTAGCGATTCTCAATGAGGCGTTAGCCACTTTAGAAGCTAATGGTACTATGGCTGCACTCAAAGAGAAGTGGAATATTCTCTAATATTGTAAGATAATCACCATGAGAAGCCGAAACTCAACCTAGGGTTTCGGCCTACTCATGTATGCGGGTATACATGAAAAAAGAAAAACAAGAAAACATCGACATTGCACACCCTTCTTTAGTTAAAAAGATGGTCTCTATGGCCCATGAAGAGCGGGTAAAGAAACCTGCTCAAATTCATATGACTGATGGAGTTCTTATTCCTAAAAAAGGAGATGGTCATGTCTTTGATTCATGGCGTCTCACTTTTATTTTAGCGCTAGTAACTCTCTCATCATTAGTCATATTTGTTCCAACACCGTATCGATCTATTTTTTTAGTCGTTATTCAAGGAGCTCCTACAACCTTCCAAGTTACTATTTTCGCCATTATTGGGGCAGTGATTATTGGGTTGTTTGCAGGCTTAGGTGCTGTTTCTAAAAGTCGTATTGTAAATATGATCAGTGGAGTCTACGTAGAGTTGATTCGTGGAATCCCTTTATTGGTTCAACTCATCTTTATTTACTACGCAATGGGAAGATTGTTCCGTATTGAAGGGATGTTAGCTGCAGTTGCAGCTTTAGCTATCTGTTTTGGTGCCTACATGGGAGAGATTGTACGAGCTGGAATCCAAGCTATCCCGAAAGGGCAAATGGAAGCTGCTATTGCCCTTGGTATGAGTCGTTCACAAGCCTTTAGATATATTATTTTACCTCAAACTATTAAAGTTATTTTACCAGCTATTGGTAATGAGTTTATCTCCATGTTGAAAGACTCTTCTCTTGTTTCAACTATTGCTTTGACCGACATATTACGAAAAGGACGAGAGTACATTGCTCGTACGTTTTTATCACTTGAGACGATGTTTATTGTCGCTTTAGTGTATCTTGTTATTACCCTCATGCTCTCTCGCTTAGTGGGAATCTTAGAAGAGAGGTTACATCGTCATGACACGAATTAACATTGTAAATTTATGTAAAGATTATTATATCCACCACAAAGAGACGCTTCATGCAGTGAATAATGCCTCTTTAGAGGTACAAAAAGGGGAAGTCGTTGTGATAATTGGCCCTTCAGGTAGTGGTAAATCGACTCTCCTTAGAAGTGTTAATATGTTAGAAATTCCCACAAGTGGACAGATCTTTATCGATGGAGAAGAGATTACCAGCACCTCAGCCGATATTCGAAAGATTCGTGAAGAAGTTGGGATGGTATTTCAAAACTTTAATTTGTTTCCTCATCTGACTGTGACTGAGAATATCACCCTCGCCCCTATGCGTGTGAAAGGGATGAATAAAGAAGAAGCCTATGAATTAGCTTCAAGTCTCCTTAAACGGGTAGGTCTCTCTGATAAAGCCGAAAGTTATCCTAACAAACTCAGCGGTGGACAACAACAACGTGTCGCTATTGCCCGAGCATTGGCAATGAGCCCTAAGATTATGTTGTTTGATGAACCAACAAGTGCCCTTGATCCTGAGATGATTAAAGAGGTCTTAGATGTGATGCTCTCTTTAGCAAAAAGTGGGATGACTATGCTTATTGTAAGTCACGAGATGGGATTTGCCTCAGCTGCGGCCGATCGGGTTGTCTTTATGGATGCTGGTGAGATTATTGAAATTGATACTCCTCAAAATCTCTTTCATAACCCTTCTAATAAAAGAACACAGCAGTTTCTTAACCACATCATCAAATAGTGGAAAGTAACTACTAACTCTCTTTTACTTCACTAGTGTATCAATGCTATTGTCGCACCGAGGCAGTTTCTTTACGATTGCGTTATGACAAAAATACTGACATGGGTCGATCAGAGTATCACCCTACACAACAAACAAACCTCTCACACTGAACGACTCAATGGGTATACCCACCTAGCAGGTTCTTTGTTTGCGCTTGTTTTTATGGCTATCGTTATCACACAAAAAGCTTCTTATGCTCATATCAATACCTTCATTGGGCTTTTAGTATATGGACTTGGGATGTTCTTTTTATTTACCTGTTCAACTTTTTACCATATGCTTAATCACTCATTAGCCAAAAAGGTATTTCGACTTTTAGATCATGTAAATATTTATTCACTGATTGCCTCCACATACACCCCTATATTACTGTTTGTAGATTCTCCTAAAACTCATCTCCTTACATTAATTATGTGGCTCATTGCTTTTGGAGGAATGCTGTTTAGTGCCTTTTTTTGGGGGAAGTTTAAAATATTGGAAGTAGCTTTTTACGTAGCTATGGGGTGGATGATTCTCCTGTTTTGGGGTGATGTTGTCCCTTTCATCCCCTCTTCTCTTACTCGATATATCGTCGCAGCTGGATTAACGTATACCAGTGGAGTGATCTTTTATGCACGAAAGAAGAGATATTCGCATGTGGTATGGCACCTCTTTGTATTTGCAGCTAGTGTCCTTTTTGCTGTTGGATTTTTAGTGAACTTCTAGACACTGTGAAGGAGCTAGGTTATGCTCTTTTGGTATGGGATCTTTTACCGAGTTTGACAACTTTTATCGAAGCATGTATGGCTCACGTTGGGAATCGTTAAAACACTCCCTTTTAGAGACATCCAAACCTATAGAGTATTCAAAAAATCTTACCAAAAGTTATTTTTTAGATGAAGCTTCAGTGTTAGTAGCCTCACTACTGCCAATACAACCAAAAGACGATGTACTTGATATGTGTGCTGCCCCTGGAGGGAAGACACTCGTGTTAGCCACCTCTTTAGGTAAAAGTGGTACGCTCACAGCCAATGATCGTTCCAGTAGTCGTCGTGCCCGTTTACACCGAGTATTGAACGACCACTTACATGAAGAACATCGCATGTTAGTGAAAGTCACAAGCCATGACGCTACAAAATGGTCATTGTATGAAACAGATGCATATGATGCTATTTTGTTAGATGCCCCATGCTCTAGTGAGCGACATGTTATTCAAGATCCCAAAGCTCTCTCTCAATGGAGTCCATCACGAACCAAAAGACTCGCTCAACAACAATTTGCTATGTTGGTTGCAGCTTTAGATGCAGTAAGAGTTGGTGGACATATACTGTATAGTACGTGCTCAATTTCAGTTCATGAAAATCAAGAAGTCATTAAAAAGTTACACACTCGGCGTCCAGGTCGCTTCTTTGAAGTAGAGTTCGACCTCCCCTATAGTGAAGCTTTAGAACACGGCTCTATGATATTACCCGATACAAGTGATAATCGTGGTCCACTGTATGCATCTTTATTAAGGAGAATATCGTGATCGATGTAGCAATCACTGAGTGTAATACCTACGAAGATGATCAACTGTTTGAGGCAGTTAAAAAAATTTGCACCTCTGCAAAGATGCCTGATGTCTCTAATAAAACAGTTCTCTTAAAGCCCAATATTTTAAGTGATGCTCCCCCTGACAAAGCACTCACCACTCGTAGTGAAGTACTACGTGCTCTTATACGATATCTTAAAGAAGAGGGTGTCAAAAAGATCTACGTAGGAGATAGTCCTGGAATTTCAGGCCCCCACTTTCTTCCCAGAACATCAAAGATTGCTGAGGTAATTGAACAAGAAGAGGTCTCATGGGCCTCTTTTCAAAGCGATTATTCAATGAAGAAAGTCCCTGGCGTGAGGCGCTTACAGCTCCCTTTTCCAAACCTTCTAGATGAGGTAGATCTCACCTTTAGTGTTGCAAAGATGAAAACACATCAACTGATGTATGTCACTGGAGCTGTGAAAAACCTTTTTGGTTGTGTGGTTGGTCTTCATAAAAGCGCATGCCACTTACGCTACCCTTCTCGTGAAGCGTTCTCAAAGATGTTAAGCGGTGTCTATGAGGTTGTGAAACCAGACTTTGCCCTCATGGATGCAGTTATTGCCATGGAAGGACCAGGTCCCGCTGCGGGGCTCCCTCGTCATATGGGATTGCTTCTTGCCTCCACTGATGCTACAGCCCTCGATGCATCTCAAGCCATTATCATGGGGCACAATCCGTTAGATATTCCTCTTACATGGGAGTTGCTATCTCGTAAACTCACCAAGTGGAGAGCAATTGAAGATATCTCATACCCCCTTTTACATGCTCATGATCTTATTGTAGAAGATTATAAGCGGATAGATATAGAGAAAAAACGATCTGACTTTCACTTATTAAATATTTTACCATTAGTAAGATACTTTGGAAAACGGAAGGCTCAGAAAGAGCCAAGACCCCTATTCGATCCACATATATGTATTGGTTGTGGCAAATGTGTCACTATTTGTCCTGCTCAAACACTTCATTTGGATGCAAACAAGAAAGTTGTGGTAAACTACCGTCATTGCATCCGATGTTATTGTTGTCACGAAGTGTGTCCTGTTGATGCCATTACTATTGAAAAGAGAACTGGGTAATAAGTTGAGTATATCGAATTATCTGATAACTGTGATATTAGCTTTGGCTCCAATTAGTGAACTGCGAGGAGCCATTCCGTATGCCTACGCACAAGGAATTCCTCTTTTAGAAGCAGCTTTGATAGGTACACTCATAAATATTGCGGTAAGTCCTATTGCTTATCTATTTCTTACTTTTATTCACAACATCTTTTATAGTCGATTTAATTGGTATATCCGCCTTTTTGATCGGACAGTAGAACGCACAAGAGAACGACTTCACGATAAAGTTCACTCCTATGGGTGGGTAGGAATTATGTTGTTTGTGGCAGTTCCCTTGCCAATCACTGGAGCGTGGACTGGTACACTAGGAGCTTGGATCTTCGGCCTAGAAAAAAGAAAAAGTATCTTAGCTGTTTCTTTGGGAGTAATCATAGCTGGGATCATTGTGACACTATTACTGTATGTTGGTGTGAGCGCTACATCGATATTCATTAAGAGAATCACCATCTAACTTCTTGAGTATATTGCAATAACATCTATCAATGACTATACTGTGCCAACAACAACAGGAGTATATTGATGGTTACTAAACACGAAGAACAGCACGTTTCTATCGTAGATATCTATGCATCTAATCTCTTTAATGATGAGGCGATGAAGCGACTTCTACCCCCAAATATCTATGAAGAGTTACTCTCTATTCGTTTAGGTAACCAAGAGATGAGTCCAGAAGTTGCCGAAACAGTTGCTTCAGCTATGAAGCAATGGGCACTTGAAAAAGGAGTTACCCACTACTCCCATTGGTTCCAACCACTTACTGGTAATACTGCAGAAAAACATGATAGTTTCATTAACTTTGATCATAAAAGAGAGTTAATGTTAGATTTTTCTGGCAAAGAACTTATGAAAGGCGAATCGGATGCCTCCTCCTTTCCTAACGGGGGATTAAGAACAACATTTGAAGCTCGTGGATATACTGCGTGGGATACCTCTTCTCCTGCATTTATTAGAGAAGTAGAAGGTGTAAACACCTTATACATCCCAACAGCATTTTTCTCTTATAACGGACAAGCTTTAGATAAGAAAGTTCCCCTACTACGCTCCTGTGATGCATTAGAGCGCCAAACATTACGTATTCTTCATGCACTTGGTCATAGTGAAGCAAAACATATCATAGTGAATGTAGGTCCAGAACAAGAATACTTTTTAGTCGACCGTAAATTCTACGATGAACGATTAGATCTTCGTCTTACAGGACGAACACTTTTTGGTAATTTAGCAGCTAAAGGTCAAGAGCTTGATGACCACTACTATGGCTCAATTAGTGACCGCGTCACGTTATTTATGAACGATTTAAATATTGAGCTATGGAAAGTCGGCATACCTTCAAAAACGCAACACAAAGAAGTTGCTCCTGGACAATTTGAAGTTGCTTCTATATATGATGTTGCTAATGTCTCCACTGACCAAAACCAATTATTGATGAGAATTTTAAAATCAGTAGCTCGTAGACACAACATGAAAGCGTTATTACATGAAAAACCTTTTTTTGGTGTCAATGGTTCAGGAAAACACAATAACTGGTCCATTTCTACCGATACAGGCCAAAACCTCTTAACACCAGGCGATAGTCCTGAAGAGAACCTCTTATTTCTCCTTATTCTTACAAGCTTAATAAAAGCCGTAGATATGTATGCACCACTACTGCGCTCATCGGTTGCGACTGCTGCTAATGATCATCGTCTTAGTAAAGATGAAGCTCCTACAGCTATCATCTCAGTATACTTAGGAGAACAACTTACCGAAATCTTAGAGCACTTGAGTAAAGATGTTCCGTATAAAAAACGTGATGGTCAAATTCTCAAAGTTGGCGTAAATGCACTTCCTGGTCTCCCTAAAGATATGACCGATAGAAATAGAACAAGTCCATTTGCATTTACTGGGGATAAATTTGAATTCAGAATGGTTGGTTCATCTCAATCACTATCAGGACCAAATACCATGCTCAATGCTGCAGTAACTGATGTGTTCTATGATGTAGCAGAACGATTAGAAGCATCTAAAGACCCACATAAAACTGCTATCGAAATTATTAAAGAACAATATACGAACCATAAGAGAATTATATTTAATGGCAATGGATATTCTCAAGAGTGGAAAGATGAAGCAGCCAAAAGAGGGTTAACTGAAGTAACAAATACTGTTGATGCTTTAATGCAATTAATAGAGCCTAAAAACATCCAAATGTTGGAAAAACATAAAATCTTATATGAAGAAGAGTTACGCTCTCGTTTGGAAGTCTATTTAGAAATTTACTCTAAGCAAGTTAACATCGAAGCTGGCGTCATGGTGGAACTTACAAGAAGATTAATAACACCAGCGGTAACACGCTATATATCCGAATTATGTACTGATTTAGAAAACCAACAGAAATTTAACTTCAATACCACATCTCTCACAGAGATTGCATCGTTGTTATCTGAGCATTTAAATGCAGCAATTGAGACGGGTGAGAAACTTCACATTAAGATTGCTGAAGCATTAACGTTATCAGATACTCCTTTGAAACAAGCTTTGTTTTATAGAGATGAAGTATTGGAAACAATGAACCAACTAAGATCCCATGCTGATGTGTTAGAAATCTATACAGATAAACGAGCTTGGCCTTTCCCTGGATATGATGAGCTGCTATTTCGATTGTAAAACAATATGTTTTAAGAGTCTTTAATATACAACTCAGCTATTACTATATAGTCTTTTCATATAGCTTATACATTGTTTTCATACTATTAGTTATATAGTTCTATATTATCTTTCTATTGTTATATGTTTTAATGTATATATTTCTAATATTTTTTTAATGAGTTTTAAAATAGGCAATTACATTAATTGAATTAAAATTATGGATATATCCATTGAGATCAATTTGGTTGCATATAGGAATGTGTGTAACGAAATGTATATAAAATAACATAGTGGCATGTTTAATACTTCTTTAGCCCATTACTATTTTATAGTGATATAACTACTTTTTAATACAATATATTTCGTTATTATTTTCCCTCCTTATGTATATAAGTATTATATCATTTAAATAGTTTTATATATTTGGTTATGTAGCGCTCTATCAGTATTGACATATTAGTTAGATATGTTTTTATATATTTATACTCTTGTTTTAATTAGTTTTTATTTAATTCTAAGTTATATAACATTATATTATTATCCAAGTAATATGGTTTTAGTTCATAGTGATAGTTTTATTATGTAGTTTTGTATGGCTAACAATAAAAGCAATGCATTTCAATATAGTAAGTTATTAGTCAGACCACTTTTTTATATATTCTTTCAAGGCGAAACGAATCCCAGCTGCCCAACCAAGACCCATATCGGCAAACATCTCTTCAAGCTCAGCTTTGAAGGAAGGTTCAATAGAGAAAGTAGTAAGAACCTTTTTCTCTTTTTTTGGGCGAGAATCTTTTTTGAACAACTCTTTAGTTTTTTGTACGCTTACTGATTCTTGATCTTTAATTACTTCTTCGTCTCTTTTTAAAGCCATGTTTAACTCCATAATCCTCGATATATTTCTTGTATTGCTTCTATTGTTTGGGGTTTTAAACCTCTACCCCGGTGTTTAAATAATTGAGGAGCTGTATTTTTCTCCTGTGCCTTTCTAAATACTGGATCAACAGGTATTCTATATACTTTATAGTGACCAGATAATGCAGCATTATAAATGTCTTTATGTTGTTTAATTCTTCCGTCAAAAGAATTTATGATAACTTTGTCATGTTGAACTTTGCTCCGTAAATTCTTTTTAACCTTAGATAATTCTTCAATAAAGATTTCAAGGCCGTCGAGACTAAATATTTCTGGAGTCATTGGAGTAATGATTTCTTCACTAGCAATAAGAGCTGAACGCTCTAATTTACCAAGTCCAGGTGATAAATCTAGTATTACTCGATCATATTCTTGTATGAGTTCGCCCACTAAATCCTGAATAACATACGGTTCATCCGAAATTTTAGTTTCAGCATAGAGCTTTAAACCTCCACCAATGCCAAATGTAGGCAAGATATAGAGGTTTGGGACCTTCTCTATAGGCAAGATCGCTTCATTGTAGTAACAATGCCCCTGTAAGACATCTGCGAGCTCATACGTTAACTTGTTTTGAACAAACCAAGAAGATGCATTACCTTGTGGATCGACATCTATTAATAGAGTCTTGTATCCGTCTAATGCAGATTGAGCAGCGAGAGTACCAGAGATTGTAGTCTTACCAACACCTCCTTTTTGAAGGTGAAAGGATACGATCTTTGACATGAACCATCCATTTAAAATTGTTTTTAGTTTTATAATTATAGTATCTAGTGATTCATTATACAAGTTAAACACACTATGATTTGGGATTTAATTATTTCGATAACGTTTTTAGGACATTACATATTGTTTTTATCTGTTACTATATCAATCTTAGTTATTTAAGACTCATCTAATTCTTTTTTGATATTATTCTTATATAGTTTTAACACCTATTTAATTACTTACTATATATTTCACAGTCAATGACTTTTTAAGCCTCAAATTAATAATTTGATCATAAAATACGAAATGTAGGTTTACAGTAATGTTGGCAATGTGTGATCTTTCTTATGTTATACATGTATTGCAATATACTATGTTT
>JBBAFS010000019.1:0-25953 GCA_041655255.1 Sphaerochaetaceae bacterium | reverse complement strand
AGATGAGAATCAAATTGATCTTGGTGAAAGGGTTCAATCATTGATGGGTTCTCGCCGTGCGATGTACGACGATTCTTCTTTAGAAGAGATTGAAGAAATCATGTCCGAAGGTGAGATTTACGACACTTCAGAGGAAGATTAACCTCCTCTGAAGCAGTGATAAAGAGAAAATCTTACATGCTGACTTCGGATTTTGACATACTATAGCGGTTTGTATACCGCACATATCAGCCAGTAGTGGTTGTTACGATTGAATAAGGGAGTGTATCGTTAGATGCCTACAATTAACCAGTTAGTTCGCAAGGGACGAACTTCAAAGGTGAATAAGACTAAATCACCCGCTTTGCAAGGATGTCCCCAAAAGCGTGGCGTTTGTACCCGTGTTATGACCGTCACACCTAAAAAGCCTAACTCGGCTCTAAGAAAGGTTGCCAGAGTGCGTCTTTCTAATGGAATCGAAGTGACCGCTTATATCCCAGGAATTGGACACAACCTTCAAGAACACTCAGTGGTCTTGTTGCGTGGTGGAAGAGTAAAGGACCTTCCAGGAGTCCGTTACCACGTTGTTCGTGGTGCGAAAGACACCTTGGGAGTCGATGGACGAAGAAGCAGCCGTTCTAAATACGGTGCTAAAAAGCCAAAAGCTTAAGGGAGGCAGAATATGGCAAGAAGAACTGTCGCCCCAGTGCGTGAGATTCTCCCCGATGCAGTATATGACAGCGTCTTAGTTGAGAAATTTATCCGTCGCATGATGCTCGATGGCAAAAAATCGTTAAGTTCTCGTATTTTTTACGATGCCTTAACTATTGTTGGAGACAAAAGTGGAGAAAAACCACTTGAAGTGTTTCTGAAGGCTCTTGAGAATGTAAAACCAGTTGTCGAAGTTAAATCACGACGAGTTGGTGGAGCAACATACCAAGTGCCTATTGAAGTAAAAGAGAGCCGCCGAGAAGCGTTAGCTATGAGATGGATTATCACAGCAGCTCGAGCTCGCAGTGGGAAATCGATGAGTGAGAAATTATCGTCTGAATTATTGGATGCTATTGCCAACACAGGATCTGCTTTCAAAAAGAAAGAAGATACCCACCGTATGGCCGAAGCAAACAAAGCGTTCTCTTCTCACAATCGTTAATATGTATAAAGCATATACAACATAAATTGATCAAATTGATGAGGGTGAGTGTGTTGACACAACTACACAAACCCTCTATATTTGCAAGGTCGCCTTAATTGGCGATGTCAGAGCCAAACCGATCGTCCGGATAAACCGAATGGATGATAAGGTGGTTCCAGGCTGCAGATTGATTTTTACAATTCTGTACTATGTCGGTGTTCACTAGATGGGTATCGACCTCTGGATCCCTTATTTTCGCTCATATCCACAGTATCAGTTTGTCTCAAATGTTTGATAAAACTAAAGGCGTCTTGCCTTTATGGAATAAGAACAAATTTTTTGTGATACAAAGAGATCACAAGGAGGAACTGATGGCTAAAGAGAAATTCGCGAGAACGAAGCCACACGTTAACGTTGGTACCATCGGTCACGTAGACCATGGCAAGACCACTCTTACAGCAGCAATTTCGATGTACTCAGCTAAGAAGTCTGGAAACAGAACCTTAAGTTATGAAGAGATTGATAATGCTCCAGAAGAGAAAGCAAGAGGAATCACTATTAACACTCGTCACGTCGAGTATGAAAGTGATAACAGACACTATGCACACGTAGACTGTCCCGGACACGCCGACTACATCAAAAACATGATTACCGGTGCTGCCCAAATGGATGGAGCTATCTTAGTTGTAGCTGCTACCGACGGTGCTATGGCTCAAACAAAAGAGCACATCTTACTTGCTCGTCAGGTTGGTGTTCCAACAATTATCGTGTTTATTAACAAGACCGACCAGGTCGACGACCCAGATCTTATCGAGCTTGTTGAAGAAGAGATGAGAGATCTTCTCTCCGCTCAAGGATTTGATGGTGATAACACTCCAATCATCAAAGGTTCAGCTTTTGAAGCTATGGAGCATCCAGATGATCCCGAGAAAGTCCAATGTATCCAAGACCTTCTTGATGCAATGGATTCGTACATCCCACTTCCTGACCGAGATGTTGACAAACCATTCTTGATGCCAATTGAAGACGTCTTCTCAATTAGTGGACGTGGTACAGTTGTAACAGGAAGAATCGAGCGTGGTATTCTCCACGTCAACGATCCTGTATCGATTGTCGGAATTAAACCAACCAAAGATACCGTTTGTACCGGTGTTGAGATGTTCAACAAACTTCTCGATGAAGGACAAGCAGGTGATAACATTGGTGCACTTCTCGAGGGAATTGACAAAAACGATGTATTCCGTGGTCAAGTTCTTGCTAAACCCAAGACCATCACACCACACCAGAAGTTCAAAGGTACTGTCTACGTATTAAGCAAAGAAGAGGGTGGAAGACACTCCCCATTCTTTAGCGGATACCGACCACAGTTCTATTTCAGAACAACTGACATCACTGGATCTGTAAACCTCCCAGAAGGCAAGCAGATGGTACTTCCTGGAGATAACACTGAAATCGAAGTTGATTTAATCAACCCAATTGCAATGGACAAAGGATTACGCTTTGCTATTCGTGAGGGTGGAAAAACCGTCGCTTCGGGACAAGTTATCGAGGTTATCGAATAAGAAGCTTAACTCTTGCCCGTACCAAAAGGTTGCGGGCAAGAATTGTTTTTTGGAGGAATGATGGCTAAGGATAGAATCCGGGTACGGCTGAGGGGTTTTGACATTGAGCTAGTAGAGCAGAGCGCAAAGGCTATTGTATTGACAGTAGTGAAGGCTGGTGCCAAAGTCTCTGGCCCCGTACCTCTCCCGACTCATATCAATAAATACACTGTTCTCAGATCGCCCCACGTGAACAAGAAATCCCGCGAACAGTTTGAAATGCGGACACACAAAAGGCTGATTGACATTCTAGACCCTACATCGAAGGTCATGGACGCCCTTATGAAGCTTGAGCTTCCTGCTGGTGTGGATGTAGAGATTAAACAGTAACAGTAGAGGTAAGAGATGTTAGGGCTTATCGGAAGAAAGTTAGGAATGACTCAGGTGTTTGATGCCAATGGTATCTTAATACCTGTGACAGTTATAAAAATAGAAGATAACGTCGTAGTTGGACACAGAACTACTGACAAACATGGATACGAATCGTGTGTGATTGGCTCAGAAGATAAAAAACCGAGCCAAACCACCAAACCGTATGCCGGTCAGTTCGGCGACATTTGTCCTCCAAAGAAAACGCTTATTGAAATACGCGATTTCGAGAAAGAGACAGAAGTTGGTGAAGTGTTAAGTGTCGATATGTTTAAAGACGTTATGTATGTCGACGTAGAGGGAACCAGCAAAGGTAAGGGGTTCCAAGGTGTCGTAAAGCGCCACGGGTATCGTGGAGGACGTGCAACGCACGGATCTAAATTCCACCGTGGTATCGGAGGTACTGGAATGTCAGCTACCCCCGCACGTACCTTTAAAGGGCGCAAGATGGCAGGACGCATGGGACACGAGAAAGTGACTGTTCAAAACTTGAAAGTCGTTCGTGTCGACGAAGAGATGAATGTTCTTCTTGTGAAAGGAGCAATTCCTGGACCAAATCAAAGCGTTGTCATTGTGAAAAAAGCGAAGAAGAAGTAGAGGCGAGAGATGAGAACAAAAGTCTTTTCAACACAAGGCGAAGAGTTGCGAACAATCACTCTCAATGACGATGTCTTTAAAGTAGATGTGAGCGACGGTTCAATTTACCATGCAGTAAATAATGAACTTGCAAACAGACGTGTTGGTACTGCCAGCACCAAGACTCGTGCAGAGGTGAATTTTAGTAACGCAAAGCCCTATAGACAAAAAGGGACAGGTAACGCTCGTGCTGGGGATAAAAAGTCTCCAATTTGGGTCGGTGGTGGAACCATCTTCGGGCCAAAGCCACGTGATTACAGTTATGTCCTTCCTAAAAAAGTGAAGCGACTTGCAATGAAGTCACTTCTTTCACTCTCTGTAGTAGAGAAGCGCCTCACAATCGTAGAGGATTTCACCATTGAAAGTGGGAAAACAAAGGATCTTGCAACAATTATCGAGAACTTTGCTAAAGATAAAAAGAGAACTGTATTAGTGATGAAGGATGATGACATTCTTCTTCGTCGAGCAGCTCGCAATATCCCATATCTTCGAATCCTCTCATACAACAGACTCAGCGCTAAAGAGTTGTTGTATGGACGAAACATTGTAATGTTAGAGACCGCAGCAAAGAATTTAAACACATTCTTTGATGAGAAGAAGGGGGTATGAGGTGAGAGCAGATCAAGTAATCATTCAGCCCGTATTAACGGAAAAATCGAATATGGCACGCGAGGAAGAGCTCAAACGATATACGTTCAAAGTTCATCCACGAGCTAATAAGTTTGAGATTATGGCCGCAGTAAAAGAACTTTTTGAAGTCACTCCTGTTACTTGTCACGTTATGACTGTTAAAGGTAAACCAAAATTTACCCGAACACGTAGTGGACATATTAAAGGAAACACTGGTGATTGGAAAAAGGCGATTGTAACACTTGCAAAAGGCGATGCCATTCAGGCAATTGAAGGTCTATAGGAGAATATTATGGCACTTAAGAAATATAAACCACATACTCCTGGGCTCCGCCAGAAGACTACTTTGGTATTTGATGAAATTACCACAAATAAACCAGAGCGATCACTTACCAAGAACCTTCCAAAGAAGGCTGGTCGTGATAGAGCAGGTCGTATCAGTGTTCGCCGAAGAGGTGGTGGGCACAAGCGCTCGTATCGAGAAATTGATTTCAAACGAGATAAATACGATGTTCCTGGGAAAGTGAAAACAATCGAATACGATCCAAACCGTTCAGCAAATATTGCATTAGTCTTTTATGCTGATGGAGAAAAGCGATATATCCTCGCACCAAAGGGGATTGCTGTTGGTACTACTGTTATTAGTAGTGATACAGCTCCTTTGAATGTAGGGAACGCTCTTCCTCTTAAATCAATTCCCCTTGGATTGACTGTTCACAATGTTGAACTTCAATTAGGCAAAGGTGGACAACTTGTCCGTAGTGCCGGAGTGGGAGCTGTGATTGTCGCCAAAGAGGGTGATTACGTTTCATTACGTCTCCCCAGTGGTGAGATTCGAATGGTCTTCGGTGAATGTAGAGCCACATTAGGCTCTTTAGGCAACGACGATCATATGAACGTCACACTCGGTAAAGCTGGTCGATCACGCTGGTTAGGTCGCAGGCCAAAAGTTCGAGGTGTTGTGATGAACCCAATCGATCACCCACACGGTGGTGGAGAAGGGAAAACGACTTCGGGGCGCCACCCCGTAACTCCGTGGGGTGTTCCCACGAAGGGGCACAAGACACGTAAAAAGAACAAACCTTCGGGCAAGTTCATTGTGAAGAAGCGGAAGTAGGAGTAGAACGTGGCTAGATCAATTAAAAAGGGTCCTTTTATTGAGAAAAAACTCTATAAGAGGGTCACTGAAGCGAATAAAGCTGGACAGAAACCGATGCTCAAAACGTATTCCCGCACATCTACGATTATTCCTGAGATGGTTGGACATACAATTTCTGTCTATAACGGCAAAACATGGATTCCCGTGTTTATCACAGAGAACTTAGTTGGACACAAACTCGGTGAGTTTGCTCCTACTCGAATTTTCCGTGGTCACGCAGGATCCGATAAAAGAGCGAGAAGGTAGTAGGTGCAGCATATGGAAAATAAGAAAAGTTTTAAGGCTGTTGGAAGATATTTACCCTCTTCTCCTTTAAAAGTGCGACCAGTTGCTAACTTGGTACGAAATAAACCTTATGTAGAGGCTCTCGCTATTTTAGAGGCTCTGCCCCAAAAAGGTGCTCGTCTTATTCAACAAGTCGTTGAGTCGGCAGCTGCAAACGCAATGAACTTACATAAGAAATTAGATGAAGAACAACTTGTGATTTCACAGTTGTACGTTGATGATGGTCCTCGAATGAAACGAGTATGGCCTCGCTCCCATGGAAGACGAGACATTTTGTTAAAGAGACAGTGCCACATCACCGTTGTACTTGATGAGAAGGTGGGGAATTAAATGGGCCAAAAAGTAAATCCAATTGGACTTCGCTTAGGAGTCAATAAAACATGGAAATCAAAATGGTACGTCGATCCTAGAGAGTACGCCGATACACTACATGAAGATTTAAAGCTCCGTGAGCTTTTATTGACCTGTCCTGAAGTGCAAGGGGCAGAGATAGCAGATGTAGAGATTGTCCGCAAACCTCAACGGATTGCTCTCACTATCTCCACAAGCCGACCTGGAATTATTATCGGATCTAAAGGTGCAAACGTTGAAAAACTTGGTGCTCGTTTACAAACAGTGACCGACAAAAAAATCCAGATCAAAATTAAAGAGATCAAAAAACCTGAAGCCGATGCTCAGTTGGTCGCTTATAACGTTGCTCGCCAATTAGCTAGCCGTGGTTCACACCGCCGTGCACTTAAAATGGCGATCAGTAAAGCGATGCAAGCAGGTGCTCAAGGTATTAAAATTAAAGTCTCTGGCCGCCTTGGTGGACGAGAGATTGCTAGTAGTGAGTGGTTGAAAGACGGAAGAATTCCACTACATACCCTTCGTAGTGATATCGATTACGGATTTGCTGAAGCAGATACAACATTCGGAAAAATTGGTGTCAAAGTGTGGGTATATAACGGAGAGATTCTCGATAAGTCAAATAAAGAAGATGCTGGTTTGCTTGTTCGTAAAAGTGCACGAGAGCGAGCAGAGATCAACGAGGCAAGGAGTTAGTGCGTCATGCTTAGTCCTAAGAGAATAAAATATAGAAAGAAGCAACGGGGAAAGACTGACGGTGTAGCAACCCGAGGTAACTACCTTGCTTTCGGTGAGTTCGGCCTTGCAGCGTTGGAACCCAAATGGATTACCAACCGTCAAATTGAGGCTGCTCGTATTGCCATGACACGCCACATTAAACGTGGTGGAAATGTGTGGATTCGCATATTCCCTGATATGCCTTTTACCAAAAAACCGGCTGAAACCCGGATGGGAAAAGGAAAAGGAAACCCAGAGGGATGGGTCGCTGTTGTTAAAACAGGGACAATCATGTTTGAGATGGGAGGAGTTCAAGAGGATCTTGCTCGAGAAGCACTTACCTTAGCGGCTGCAAAGCTCCCCATTAAAACAAAGTTCATCTCCAGAAGGGAAGTGGGGTAAGGCATGAAACATTCATTTAACGATTTAACGTATGCGGAATTAGTCGCAAAAAGGGATGATTTAAGAAAAGAGGCTTTAAATCTTCGGATGGCAAAAGTCCTTGGACAAGTTGAAAACCCTTTAGCAATCAGAACGACACGTCGTCAGATTGCAAGGCTCAACACACTCATCCATGAATATGCACTTGGCATTCGTACAGCGAAAACTAAGTAAGTGAGGTTTGTATCCAATGGAAGCTAATAAAAAGAAATTCACCGGATTGGTGACAAGCGACAAAATGGATAAAACCATTGTTGTAGCCGTTTCGACCAGACGACTCCACCCTCTTTATAAAAAATATGTGAAGCACACTAAAAAAGTGAAAGCTCACGATGAGGCAAACGAAGCTCATATCGGAGATACCGTAAGAGTTGTTGAGTGTCGACCAATTAGTCGTCACAAGACCTGGCGTTTAGAGCAGATTATTGAGCGTGCGAAGTAGGAAGGAGCAACGTTATGGTACAAATGCAAACATATTTAAATGTAGCAGACAACAGTGGTGCTAAACGAGTTCAGTGTATCAAAGTCCTTGGAGGGACTCACCGATACATTGCAGGTGTTGGCGACATTATCGTTGTTGCTGTAAAAGACGCCCTCCCGAACGGCGCTATTAAAAAAGGTGAAGTGTTACGGGCAGTGATAGTCCGAACTAAAAAAGAATACCGCCGACCTGACGGTACATATATCAGGTTCGATGATAACGCATGCGTTGTCCTCGATGCCAACAATAACCCGCGTGGTAAACGTATCTTTGGGCCAGTAGCTCGCGAACTTCGTGACGGTGGTTTTACTAAGATTGTTTCTCTTGCGCCGGAAGTGTTGTAGGAGTGAGATAATGAAACTGAAGAAGAATGACAACGTCAAAGTTCTCGCAGGAAAGGATAAAGGCAAAACAGGCCGAATCCTAAAAATTGATCACGAAAAACAGCGTGTTATTGTTCAAGGTGTCAACATGGTCAAAAAGACTATGAAAAGACGATCTGAGCAAGACCAAGGTGGAATCAAAGAGATTGAGGCTCCTGTGCACGTCTCTAATGTCGCCTATCTCCTTAAAAATGGAGAGACAACTCGCTTAGGGGTGAAACTCGACGAGAGTGGTGCCAAAAAGCGTTACGCTAAGAAAACTGGGGAAGTGATCTAATGGAGAAATTTGTACCAAACTTAAAGAAAGTATATCGTGAAAAGGCCGTCCCAGAGCTTTTTGAAGAGTTCGGCTACTCATCGAAGATGCAAGTCCCTGCTATTGAGAAGATCTCAGTAAGTGCAGGAGTCGGTGATGCAATAGCGAACAAAAAGTTATTGGACGCAGCTGTGAAAGAACTTGAGCAAATCACAGGTCAACACGTCATGAGAACAAAAGCACGAAAATCAATCGCTAACTTTAAAGTTCGTGATGGGATGGAAATTGGTGCTAAAGTGACTCTCCGTGGAGATAACATGTGGTTTTTCCTAGAGCGATTAATCTCTGTTGCTTTACCTCGAGTGAAAGACTTTAGAGGAGTCAATCCAAACGCATTCGATGGAAGAGGAAACTTCTCCTTAGGAATTACTGAGCAGATTATCTTCCCTGAGATCGACTACGACAAGATTGAACGTGTAAGTGGCTTAAACGTTGCTATTGTAACGACAGCCCAAACAGATGAAGAGGGATATGCGCTTCTTACGAAGCTTGGAATGCCCTTCGCGAAAAAGGTGGAGTAGTAGAGATGGCAAAAAAGTCGATGATTGTTAAGGCTAACAGAAAGCCAAAATATAAAACACGTGCTGTCAACCGCTGTCGCGTCTGTGGAAGACCTCGTGGTTATATGAGAAAGTTCGAAATGTGCAGGATTTGCTTTCGAAAACTCGCTAATGAGGGACAAATCCCTGGCGTTACTAAATCGAGCTGGTAGGAGATTGATATGGCTATAAGTGATCCTGTTGCCGATATGCTGACAAAAATCAGAAATGCGAGCTTAGCAAAGCATGAGAAAGTTGAAATATCCATTTCAAAAATGAAACTTCAGATTGTTAAAATCTTGAAAAACGAAGGATATATTAAAAACTTTAAGAAAGTTGTCAACAAAGACGGTACAAGTACAATACGAGTATTTCTTAAATATGATGAGAAGCAAAACCCTGTATTACGTGGTATTTCCCGTATCTCGACTCCTGGGAGAAGAATTTACTCAGGCTATCGTGATATCCCACGAGTGTATAACGGCTACGGAGTTGTCGTTGTTTCAACCTCGAGTGGCGTAATTACTGGTAAAAAAGCTAGTGAGAAAAAGGTTGGCGGTGAGCTGATCTGTTCAATTTGGTAAGGTGGTGGACTATGTCTCGAATAGGTAAGTTGCCGATTGTGTTGCCTAAAGGAGTAACTGTTAAAGCTGATAATGGCGTGGTTACTGTTGAGGGACCGAAAGGGAAACTGGTTCAAAATTATCGTGCGGAAGTGACGATTGATGTCTCTGAAAAAGATGTCGTAGTTGCTCGGACAGAAGATACCAAAGCCGGGAGAAGTTTTCATGGATTGTATCGTCAGCTTGTGCAAAACATGATTTCTGGAGTCTCCACTGGATTTTCAAAGAAGTTGGTAATCAATGGTGTCGGTTACAGAGCTGAGGTGAAAGGAAATATCCTTTTATTAAACTTAGGCCTGTCGACTCAAATTGAGTTTATGATCCCCTCAGATGTACAGATTGCTTGTGAAAGCCCAACTGTAGTCGTTGTATCGGGAATCGACAAACAACGCGTCGGCCAAGTAAGCGCAGAGATTCGTTCCTTGCGATTGCCCGAACCTTACAAAGGTAAAGGTATTCGTTATGATAACGAAGTCATTAGGCGTAAAGTTGGTAAGTCGGGTGGAAAGGCATAGGGTAGGATAGACAGATGAACAGAGTGATAGATAAACAAAGAAAACGTGCTAAACGGAAGGTTCATATTAGAAAGAGGATTCGTGGAACTGCTGATCGACCCAGAATGAGTGTCTATCGGAGTAATACCCACATGTATGTTCAGGTTATCGACGATACTTCTGGTCATACCCTCGCCTCTGCTAGCAGTGTAGAAGCCGAGTTTAAGCACCTCAAAAATAATGTGACTGATGCTCTGACTCTCGGTGAGGCCATTGGCAAGAGATTACTCGATAAAAACATCGATGCAGTAATCTTCGATCGTAATGGATTCCTCTTTCACGGTATTGTGAAAGGGATCGCCGACGGCGCTCGAAAAGCCGGAGTCAAATTCTAGGGGGATATGGCAGTGAGGCAAGATAAAAATAGAGAGGGAGAGTTGGTCGAGAAACTGGTCCGACTTAACCGAGTTTCAAAAGTTGTAAAAGGTGGACGCCGTTTCTCATTTGCAGCACTTGTAGTAGTAGGAGACCAAAATGGTCGAGTGGGCTACGGAGCTGGAAAAGCGAATGACGTCGCTGAAGCAATTAGAAAAGCTGTTGAAAAAGCCAAAGAGAGTCTTATTACTATTCCAATGGCTAAAGCAACTATTCCCCATACCGTAACAGGAAACTTCAAAGGTGCAAGTGTGTTGTTAAAACCAGCTGTTCCTGGAACTGGAGTTATTGCAGGGGGAGCAGTGAGACACGTCATGGATGCCTGTGGTATTAAAGACGTATTAAGTAAGTCTCTCGGTTCAAAAAACAGTGTTAATACAGTGAAAGCAACATTCGATGCTCTTGAGCAGCTCTTTGATGCACGCTCTCTTGCAAAAAACCGAGGCAAGAGCCTCAGTGAGATGTGGGGGTAAGTTATGGCTAAAGCAAAAGCTCAAGAGAAAAAAATTCGAGTTACTTTAGTACGAAGTGTCATTGGAACTCTTCCTAATCAGAGAAGAACTGTAAAAGCTCTTGGATTAGGGAAGATTGGAAGTTCTGTCGAGCACATTGAAAATTCTGCACTTAGCGGAATGGTACGTACCGTATCACACTTGGTGAAGGTCGAGGAGATATAAGATGGGACAGATTAAAGCGCCAAAAGGTGCCAATAAGAATAAAACAATTGTTGGTCGCGGTTGGGGATCCAAAGGGAGAACCAGCGGACGCGGTCATAAAGGGCAAAACTCACGTTCTGGCGGTGGTGTACGACCTGGTTTCGAGGGAGGGCAAATGCCCCTTTATCGCCGCATTGCACGAAGAGGGTTTAGCAATTCCCTTTTCAAACAAGAGTACCAAGCAATCTCTTTAGATGATCTCTCTTTGAAATATGAAGATGGAGATCTCGTTAGTGATGCCTCCTTACGTGAGAAAGGGCTTCTTAAAGGGAAGAACGAACAAGCTAAAGTCCTTGCTAATGGAGAACTCACAAAGAAATTAGTCTTTGAGGGACTCAAGCTCTCCGAAGCTGCAAAAGAGAAAGTTTTAGCAGCGGGTGGCGAAATTAGATAAAAAGAGGATTGTGATGTCTAACCCCTTGGTGAATATGTTCAAAATTGACGAGCTCAGAAAAAGGATCATGTGGACCTTTTTGTTGCTCGTTGTGTTTCGTGTTGGGGCATTTATCCCCATTCCCGGAATCGATCCACAAGTTCTAAAAGTATACTTTCTCTCTCAAAGTAGCTCGAGTACCATTGGTTTAACCGAATATTTGAACTTCTTTGCTGGAGGAGCATTCTCTAACTTCTCACTCTTTATGCTTGGAATTATGCCATACATCTCAACTCAGATTATTTTCCAGTTGTTGATGTTAGTTGTTCCAAGTTTGAAAAAACTGAGTGAAGATGCTTCGGGAAGAAAGAAGATGCAACAATATACCCGTTATGGGACTATCTTGGTGTGTCTGATTCAATCATATGTGGTAACTGTCTACGCAAAGTCCATTCCCAACGTGATGACACTACCTATTATCCCATTCACCATAGTAGCAATGCTTTCAGTAACCACTGGATCCATGTTCTTAGTGTGGGTTGGAGATCTTATTACCCAACGCGGTATTGGTAACGGAATCTCTTTGTTAATCTTTGCAGGTATTGTTGCCCGGATTCCAAACGCTTTAGTCACTCTCTTTAGAAGTGTAGCGAATGGAACATTAAACCCAATTGTTGTAATTGTGGTGTTTGCCATGTTTACTCTCGTTGTTGCATTAGTTGTCTATGAACAAAGAGGACAGCGCAAAATACCAGTACAATATGCAAAAAGAGTTGTAGGTCGAAAGATGTATGGATCTCAAAGTACCTACATTCCATTTAAAATTAACCCATCGGGAGTTATTCCCGTAATCTTTGCTTCGGCTCTTTTGTCGTTCCCATTGCAGATAGCCTCTTCATTGGGACCAAAAGTACGTTGGTTGCAAGCCGCAGCGAATTGGCTTAATCCACAGGGTACCCCCTATCTGATCATCTACACCCTGCTGATTATTGCTTTCGCTTTTTTCTATACCCAAGTGAGTCTCAACCCTATTGAGATAACAAAGCAGATTCGTGAAAACGGAGGATCTGTTCCTGGAGTAAGAACTGAACGACTCGAAGAGTATCTTACGAAAGTACTAAATCGAATCGTCTTACCAGGATCCCTCTTTTTAGCGTTCATCGCTCTTATCCCAACGGTTGTACAGAAGTTCTTCAACTTCCCCCCATCAGTAGCAATGCTCCTTGGTGGAACATCATTGATCATTATGGTCGGAGTCGACCTTGATACGATGAACCAAATCGAGGGAATTATGAAGATGCACCACCACGAAGGTATTACAAGCAAAGGTAAGATTAAGTCAAGGAACCTATAGGAGAAGAGAAGATGAAAGTTCGGGCAAGTGTCAAACCAATTTGTGACAAGTGCAAGGTTATTCGACGAGCTGGGGTAGTTCGCATCATCTGTGAAAACCCGAAGCATAAACAGAGACAGAAATAACTGAGGAGGCCAGTTAAATGGCAAGAATAGCAGGTATAGATTTACCAAATAAGTCAGTAAAGATTGCATTGACGTATATCTATGGCATTGGGCAGGTCTCCGCATTGGAGATTTGTAAGAAGACCAATATCAACCCAGATGAGAGGATGAATAACCTTTCAGCTGAGGATGTGAACGAACTACGTAAGGTCATTGAAAATGAGTATAAAACTGAGGGACGTTTAAGAACCGAAGTTGCTCTTAATATCAAACGCCTTATGGATATTGGATCAAACCGTGGTCTACGCCACAGAAAGGGCTTACCCGTGCGAGGGCAAAGAACTAAGACCAATGCAAGAACCCGTAAGGGACGAAAGAAGACCGTCGCAGGTAAGAAGAAATAAGGAGAGTTGAAAGTGGCTAAAGTAAGACGAAGAGTCAAAAAGACAGTTTACGAAGGAAATGTCTATATCCAAGCGACGTTCAACAATACGATCGTTACAGTTACCGATATCCAAGGAAACGCAGTCTCTTGGGCTAGTGCCGGAGGGCTTGGATTTAGAGGTGCCAAAAAATCGACTCCATATGCCGCTCAGGTGGCTTGTGAGACAGCAGCAAAGAAAGCGATGGACTACGGTTTACGTGAAGTCCACGTCTATGTAAAGGGTCCTGGAGTAGGTCGTGAATCGGCTATCAGAACTCTTGGTGTGTTGGGTCTGAAAGTGAGAAGTATCAGAGATACCACTCCTATCCCCCACAACGGTTGTCGTCCACGAAAAACCAGAAGAGTATAAGAAGGAGCACGTAACAACATGGCAAGATATATTGGACCTAAATGTCGATACTGTCGTACTGAAAAGACTAAACTATTTCTCAAAGGCGAACGCTGTTTCTCAGCAAAATGTCCTTTGAATAAGAAAACAAGTGGCCCTCCTGGAAAAGATCCAAGAGCACGTCAACGAAAGATGACAGACTATGGCTTACAGCTTCGTGAAAAACAAAAACTCAAAAGAATGTATGGCCTGTTAGAGAAACAATTTAAACTTACCTTTAATGAGGCTGCTCGAGTTCCTGGTAAAACTGGTGAAAACCTCATTACTTTGTTAGAGCAGAGACTCGATAACGTGGTATTTAGACTCCACTTTGCAGCAAGCCGATCGCAAGCTGCACAACTGGTAAACCACGGTCACGTATTTGTGAATAACAAACGAGTCGACATCCCCTCTTACAGAGTGAAAAGTGGTGATATCATCTCCATTGGTACTCGAGGGCAAAAAATGATTCTCATTAAAGAGAACCTTAAAGAGTTCTCAAAAAGTGGAGTTTCTCCATGGCTCTCACTAGATCCCGATACTATGAAAGGGACATTCCTGGCAGTACCAAGAAGAGCTGATGTAGTAGAAGTTGCAGACATTGATGAGCAACTTATCGTAGAACTCTATTCTCGTTAAGGAGTAAACATGGCACGTAAAAACCTGATGAAAGGATTTAAGAAGCCCAAGGGGATAACCTTCGAGCACAGCCTAGTAGAACCCGATAGTGGAAAGTTTATCGCCTACCCTTTTGAAAGGGGTTTCGGTACTACTGTAGGTAATACTCTCAGAAGAGTTCTCCTCTCTTCAATCCAAGGGTATGCAGTTACAGCCGTGAAGTTCACTAGTATCAATGAGGAGGGAGTTCCCCACCTTATTTCAAGCGAATTTGAGGCTCTTCCACATGTCGTTGAAGATATCCCAGATATCATCGCACAGTTAAAGAAACTCAAAATTAAAATGCCCGAAGAGATGGAGGGTACTGTCCTTTTCATCGAAACAAAAGGGCCTGGAACACTCACTGGAAAAGAACTCGAATTAAATAATGTTGAGATCATAAACAGTGACATAGAAATTCTTACCATGATGGAAGAGGCGAATTTGCAAATTGAGTTGCAAATCGACCTTGCTCGTGGATATGTTCCCGCCGAAGTGAACGAGAAGTATATTGAAGAGATTGGGACAATCCCACTCGATGCTAACTTCTCCCCAGTAACTCGCGTACAATATGCAATTGAACCTACTCGTGTAGGACATCGAAGTGATTATGATAAATTAATCTTAGATGTCTTTACCGATGGGACCATCTCACCTGAAGATGCTCTTGCAGAAGCTGCGAAAATAGCGAAAGACCATTTCTCTATTTTCATTAACTTCGATGAGAGTCTCATCGACAGTGGCGAAGAGGTTGATGAGGAAGAAGAGCGAATCCAAAAACTCTTAAACACCTCAGTTGAAGAACTTGAACTGACTGTCAGATCGAGTAACTGTTTGAAAAACGCAAACATTAAGACTATCGGAGATCTCACCCGTAAATCGGAAGAAGAGATTGCTAAGACACGAAACTTCGGTAAGAAATCTTTAAGTGAAATTAAAGAGAAACTCAAAGAGTGGAACTTAACATTAGGGATGACCGACTACAGTGTGTTAAAAGAGTCGATAAGATTACCAGAAGAAGACAAGGAAGAAGAGAATGAGGCATAGAATTGGATTTAATGCACTAAGTCGCCGCAGCGGACAACGAAAGGCGCTGAAACGAAGTTTAGTTACATCGCTCTTTACATATGAGAGAATTGAGACAACAAAGGCGAAAGCGAAAGAGACTCAAAAAATGGCTGAGAAAATGATTACCCGTGCGAAGGTCGATTCTGTACATAACAGACGTCTTATTGCCCGTGATATCAAAGATGAGGCCATCGTAGCTAAACTCTTTACTGAAATTGGACCACTTTTTGTAAACCGTCCAGGTGGATATACTCGTATTCTAAAAACTGGACTTCGAAAAGGTGATGCAGCTGAAATGGTGTTGTTAGAGCTTGTTGAAAAGCCTAGTGAAACCAAAAAGAAAGCTAAAAAAGAGCCAAAAGCAACTAAAGAATAACCGTTATCGTTATAAGAGAGACACACAGGGTCACCGTCAATTGATGGTGACCTTATCTCTTTATGTAGCAATAAATAACATCGCCTTACATCCTCTTTAGAAACGATGTCACTTGACAACTGTTGTATTGTTTTCGTATTATAGCTTCATTACAAGAGGGGATATACTATGAATATATATGTTGTTATCCCTCTTTGTCTTGGAAGTATAATTCTAGGTTGGCTAATTCGTTGGACTTATGCGAGGTTCAAGCTTACCTCGATCGAACAAAAAGCGATTCGATTGAATCAGGAAGCGATAAAAGAGGCCGAAGCTCAAAGTAAAGAGCTTCTGCTTGAGACTCGAGATTTATTGTTAAAAGAACAGCAGCTTCAAGAAAGAGAAGCGAGAGAACGGCGTAGTGAACTTCAAAGAACAGAACAAAGACTGTTAAAGAAGGAAGAGAATTTAGAACGAAAACAAACAGAATTAGATGCACACACTAAAGTGCTTTCCGACAAAGAGGCGGAATGTCTCATTAAGGAGCAAACTCTTAATGAGATGGAACAGAATTGGATTGCGGAATTAGAGAAAGTAGCCTCCATGAGCAAAAATGAGGCTAAGCAAATCATTATTGAAACGATGGAAAATGATGCCAAGCGTGATGCTCAGCAATCCATCAATAAGATTGAACAAGAGGCACAATTAAAAGCAGATCGTATAGCACGTGATATCATCGTCACCTCAATTCAACGACTCGCAACAGATGTGAGTAGTGAAGTCACTGTAGCTACAGTGAACTTACCTGGGGATGAGATGAAAGGGCGTATTATCGGTCGTGAAGGGCGAAACATTAGAGCATTAGAGACTCTCACCGGTGTCGATGTTATTATCGACGATACCCCTGAGGCTGTTGTTATCTCTTGTTTTGATCCAGTACGTAAAGAGATTGCACGTGTCTCTTTAGAGAGATTAGTGCAAGATGGGAGAATCCACCCAGCTCGTATCGAAGAGGTGGTAGCTAAAGTTACCAAAGAGATAGATCGAGTTATTTTAGAAGAGGGGGAGAAAGTGCTCTTTGATCTTGGTATTCATAACATGAGCCAAGAGATGGTACGAGCATTAGGACGACTCCACTTCAGAACAAGTTACGGTCAAAACGTCCTCTCTCATGCGAAAGAGGTTGCAGTCTTATCTGGTATGGTTGCAGGAGAATTAGGAGCTGATCGTGAAATTGCCCGTCGTGGTGGATTGTTACACGATATTGGTAAAGGGATAGAGACTGACAGTGATGCGAACCACGCCGAATTAGGTGCCGATTTAGCAAAGCGATTAGGCGAAGACCCCCGAGTTATTAATGCAATATTATCACACCATAACGATGTTGAACCCTCTTGTGTTGAATCGGTCGTTGTACAAATAGCCGACGCTATCAGTGCAGCTCGACCTGGAGCACGAAGAGAGACATTAGATAACTATATTAAGCGTCTTGAGAACTTAGAAGAGATTGCTGAAAGTTTTGAAGGTGTCGAAAAAGCATTTGCTATTCAAGCTGGGCGTGAATTACGTATTGTCGTAAACAACGAAAGTGTTTCTGATGATGGAGCAAAAGAGATTGCTAAAGGGATCGCATCTCGAATAGAGACTGAATTGCGCTACCCTGGAAGAATCAAAGTAACCATCATACGAGAAATGCGCGTTGTGGAGTACGCTCGATAAGTTAGGATTGTATGTCGAAAACGAAATACATTACTGCTCTGTTACTTGGAGACGTTGTTGGTCATCCAGGTGGCAGAGCCCTATTTGTAGGATTGCCTCAACTGATAAAAGAGTACCGAGCCGATGTTGTTGTTCTTAATGGAGAGAATGCTGTTGATGGTTTTGGCCTAAGTGAACAGTTGGGGCGAATTTTTTTCTCATATGGAGTTCACGTTATTACAAGCGGAAACCATATCTGGCAAAAAGAGGAGTTAAGACCTTACTTAGAGTCGGAAAGTCGTTTACTGCGCCCTGCAAACTATCCCCCAAAGAGTCCCGGAAAAGGTTCTACTATTGTAGATTTAGGGTGGACTAAAGTTGGAGTGCTCAACCTTCAAGGTCGACACAACATGCTTCCCATCGATTGTCCTTTCCAAGTTGGGATGGCCCAGATTGAGAAGTTAAGAAAACAAACTCCCATAATCTTAGTCGACTTTCATGCAGAGCTCGAGCAAGAGAAAGAGGCGATGGGCTTTTACTTAGATGGAAAAGCCTCTGTGGTGGTAGGTACTCACACCCACGTTCAAACACTCGATGAAAAAATCCTTCCACAAGGAACTGCATATATCACAGATATGGGAATGTGTGGACCACTGGAGGGGGTCATTGGTTCTCAGCCCGAGATCTCTATTCAACGCCAATTAACCCAAATTCCACTGAGAAATGTGATTGTTGATGCACCTTCTCACCTGCAAGGGGTGGTGTGTACCATCGATAGTAGTAGTGGTAAAGCACTCTCAATAACACGCTTTAGTAGAAGCTTTGGAGTCTAACAAGGTGAAACGTCCCCTTCTTGAATTAATGAGAGAGCATTTTCCCCACTACAGTGATGACCAACTCAAAGCGTTTGTGGCTTGTAGAGAAGTTAAAATTGGGGACGAGACGTGTACCAATATCAATCAACTCTACCCACATGAAAGTAGTGTTGTGTTACAAAAGGAGCGCTATGTTTCTCGAGGGGGATATAAGTTAGAAAAAGCACTTGTAGAGTTTCCTATCTCAGTACGTAATTTAGTGATGATAGATGCTGGATCCTCTACAGGGGGGTTTACCGATGCTTTATTACAACACGGCTCTCGCTTAGTTCATGCCATCGATGTTGGATACAATCAACTCGATTACCGTCTTCGCTACCACCAAAAAGTGGTAGTTCATGAACGAACCAATATTATGAGTGTTGAAAAACTCGACCCTTCGAGTGATGCAGCAGTTGCTGATCTCTCTTTTCGCTCTATTGTAAAAGCAGCTTCCCATATCCTCTCTTTAACAAAGCAGAAGTGGATGATTGCTCTTATTAAACCACAATTTGAAATTGAGAAAGATCATCCTGAATTTGATGGAGTTATTAGTGATCCTCATCTTATACGTGACATCCTAGAATCAGTAGCTTCCCAGTTACGAGATGAGGGAGTCTTTATCTCCAATATATGTGAAAGTCCCATTCAAGGGAGAAAAGGAAATAGAGAGTTTTTAACACTGTTGCAACTACAAGAGACTCATACACCTTTGAGCGTTACAAAGCTCATTTCTGATTTGTTTGATTAAAGACTTTCCCCTCAACTAAAAGAATCACATCTTTAATCTCTTTTTGCTTTTGAAGAGACTTCTTTATCTGAGTAATAGCAATACTTTTGTCTGTATCGAGAGGGTGGGCAGTTAAGAACTCTTTAGTGAGGTCCACAAATGCTACCTGCTGGCTCACGCTGAGGCCTATGAGCTTTGTGCGAGGGTCAATGGTAGAGAGTACTCCCTCTTTCAGAGCTGAGCGTGGAGGACCTTTGAGAAGGTGTTCAAGAAGTAGATGATTCGTAAATCGACCATCGATTTGAGTGAGTATTTCAACGTATTCAACACTCTGGCTTTGATCATGAAAGCGAGGATAAAAAAGAGAGACCTTTGTTACACCTACAGGGGATTCTCCTCTCTCTTTTGCTAAGCGAATCAACTCCACAACGTTCGACTCTTGAATACTTTGTACGATACGTGGGTATGAGAACGCAGTAATGAGAATGGAGACGATTAGCACAAACATAAAGATAAAAAGGGGAAGATGGTGTAGATAGCTTTTCTCACTTCTATTCACACCAACAGCATACACCATAACACTTCTCTCAATCGAGCCTCTATTTACATAGGGGTAAAAACCCCGTATGATACACCCAGTTATGAGGATTCTACAAGGAATTGCCGCTTCGTCGGGTATTGGCTTTGGACGTGCTTTTGTCTATATACACGAGAAGCTTATTGTTCCGCATCGCATCATAAAACCTCAAGACATCGCCTCTGAACAGAGACGATTTAGTCAGACGTTGGCTCTTGTTTTAGAAGAGCTTGATTCGATGAATGCAAGTAGCGAGCATAGCGATCACACCCTTATTTTAGAGACTCAGCAATTTATGGTTCAAGATCCCGAGTTCATCAAAGCAGTTGAACAGAAAATCGAGACTAAATATATGTGTGCTGAGTGGGCTGTAGATAGTGTGATGCAAGCTCATATCCAATTGCTAGAAGTAGCTAGCGACGCTTCATTAAGAGAGCGGAGTGCAGATTTAGAAGATATCGGAAAGAGAATTATCCGTAACCTCATGGGAAAAGCTGAAATCTCGTTACAACATATTGGGAAACAAGAGATCTTAGTGGCAGATACACTGCTCCCCTCTGAAGCTCTTTCACTTAATAACACTGGGGTAAAAGCGATTGCCTTAGAGATGGGAGGAAGGACAAGCCACGTTGCTATCTTAGCTCGTGCTTTACAAATTCCCACTGTTGTTGGTATTCCACATATCACTCGCCGCCTGATTAAAGGAGATACTCTCATTGTCGATGGGAACACCGGTGAAGTGATTGTTGATCCAGATCGAGAGACTACCGAAATGTTCAGTGAGCGTAAGAGATTGTGGAAAGAACACAACCTTAGTCTTCTTAATTTGGCTGAGAAAGAGGCAATTACCACAGATGGTCACACCATCATGCTCAAAGCAAACATTGAAACAGTCGAAGAGGCCGCCTTAGCTATTGAAAACGGCTCTCAGGGAGTTGGGTTATTTCGATCCGAATTTTTGTTTATGCAAACTGGAGGAGCAACCGAAGCTCAACAATTTGAAGCATACAAAAAGGTGTTACAACAATTTGGAGAGACAAAGCCGGTAACCATTCGAACTATCGACGTGGGTGGAGATAAAATTATTCCTGGTTTGGCGGGCTTTGAGGAAGAGAACCCTATTTTAGGATGGAGAGCGATTCGCTTCTCTCTTTCACAAAAACAGATCTTCAAAGTACAGCTACGTGCACTACTTCGATCTAGCATCTACGGCAAGTTAAACATTATGTTCCCTATGATCAGTGGACCAGAGGAACTTGATCACGCCCTAGAGGTATTAGAAGAGGTAAAGGTGGAACTCAAAGCCAAAGAGATTCTATTTGATCAAGAGGTCCAAGTAGGGATTATGATTGAGGTCCCATCTGCAGCACTATGCAGTGACCTATTAGCCCCGAAATGTGACTTTTTCTCTATCGGTACAAATGACTTAATTCAATATACGATAGCCGTCGATCGAGGTAATGAGAAAATTGCCCATCTGTACCAACCTTTTCATCCTGGAGTATTGCGTCTACTACACATGGTTGTTGAAAAAGCTCATACTGAGAATATC
Organism: Sphaerochaetaceae bacterium; assembly: GCA_041655255.1. Lineage (GTDB taxonomy): Bacteria > Spirochaetota > Spirochaetia > Sphaerochaetales > Sphaerochaetaceae > JBBAFS01. The sequence continues at coordinate 4,532 of JBBAFS010000019.1, read as the reverse complement.
CCTGTAGCGATGTGCGGGGAGATGGCTGGTGATCCATTAGCAACACTCTTTCTTATTGGACTTGGAATTGATGAATTAAGTATGAGTCCTCAAAGCCTCTTAGAGGTGAAAAACATCATACGTAACGTCAGCTTACAAGAGGCACAAGAATTTACTCACACCATCTTACAGATGGACTCATACGTACACATCGACACCTATGTAAAGGAATGGATGCATGAAACATTCGGAGATATCTTCCCTACGTGAGGCGGGATTGCCAGTTGTGGCAATTATTGGTCGCCCCAATGTAGGAAAATCGACTCTATTTAATAGACTCATGAGAAAAAAAAGGATGATCACAGATCCCACACCGGGAGTAACTCGTGATCCAGTTGCACAAAAATGGTATATCGATGGCTCAGCTGTCTTACTTGTCGACACAGGAGGGGTTAAACTCGATAAAGAGGGACTCGATTATATCGTCACAAAAAAGAGTTTAGAACTCTTAGAGATTGCCGATGCTATCATCTTCTTACTCGATTGTACCGAAGTAACAAGCGAAGATGAGATGCTGATGCAAGAACTTCGCCCTTTTTCAGATAAAGTTATTGTAACTGTTAATAAAATAGATGACCCCTCTCGTGAATCCCTTATATGGGATTTTTATAGTTACGGGTATAAAAAGGTGATGGGAATTTCTAGTGCCCATGGTGTTGGTATTGGAGATTTAGAAGATGAGTTATATGAGATGTTGAACTTAGAGTTTGCAGCTGATGAGATAGAGATCCCCTCAGTGGTGAATATTGCCGTATTAGGTAAACCCAATACAGGCAAATCGACTCTCACAAACCTCTTTACCCAACGAGAAACCTCCATAGTAAGTGATATCCCAGGAACCACTCGAGATGTGGTGAGTGCCGATTTTACCTATAAAGATCAAAAATTCACCATCTTAGATACCGCTGGTATCCGTCGTAAAAGCAAAGTGGATGAAGATGTCGAATACTATTCGGTAAACCGAGCTATTAAAACCATCGATGAAGCCGATGTTATTTTACTGATGGTCGATATCACCGAAGGGATTGTAGAACAAGATAAAAAGATTGCCCAACTCATTGTTCGAAAAGGGAAAGGGGTGATCTTGGTGTTCAATAAAGTCGATTTACTTACCCCGACAGTAGGAAACCAAATTGAGGCTATCACCGACCGTGCTCGATTCTTATTTCCGATCCTCTCTTTTGCCCCCATAGTCCCTATTAGTGCTTTACAAGAGAGCTCGGTATCTCTGATTTTAGAAGAGGTTCTTAGAGTGTGGAAGCAATTAAATAAGAGAGTAGGAACTTCAACTTTGAATGAACATCTCTCATTGTGGCAACAAAGCTATGAAGTACCTCGCTCTCCTCGAGGTCATGTAAAAATCTATTACGGCACGCAAGTAAGTGCACCTCCTATTAGGTTCTTACTCTTTGTAAATAGAAAGAAGGATTTTCCACAAACATATTTACAGTACATAAAAAACAATATTCGCCGAGATTTGGGATTCTCTTCAGTACCAGTGATGGTGGAACTCAAAGAGCGTGAGCGAAATCCATATGGGAAAAAGTCGTGAATGAGATAAAGGTCGTCTGTTTCGATATCGATGGGACGCTCTATCATCCATCGGCAACACGAAGAAAACTACTTCCGTCACTTTTCCCTAATCCCTTTTTAGCGTACAGATACAACAAGTTTCGAAAGTTCATTCGTAAGGAGAAAGAGACGACCCGTATAAGCTCTCTTTTAGAGTATCGGTTACAACAAGCTGCATGGATTGGGCGAACAAGTGATCCCCAGCAGATGAAGCGCATCGCCTCCGACATTGAAAAACAGATGTACAATAGGTGGAAAAAGAGTTTTAACGTATTAACTCCTTTTGCTCATCTTCGATCTTCTTTAGAAGAGTTACGCAACAAAGGGTATATCTTAGCTGCTCTTTCCGATTTCCCTGTTGAACAAAAGCTTGTCACATTAGGTGTGGAAGACCTCTTTGAAGTCGCTTTTTGTACTGAAGAGAGTGGGTATTTGAAACCACATCGAGCTCCATTTCTTAATCTGTGTGAGCGTTTGGACGTTAAACCACACCAAGTTGTGTATGTAGGAGACAGTTGTCCTAAAGACATGGTAGGGGCAAAGAGGGTGGGGATGTACACTATCTTATTTAACGAGAAAGCTAAAAAGTGTAGGATTATGGAATCATTACGAAAAAGGTGTCCACAAGCCGACACAATCTGCTACAGTTATAAGCAGATTGAGGAAACAGTGAACACTTTGGGAAGGTAGGCATACAGTATGGGTGAGATGCTCCCTCTTATATTATCGATTGGACTATTTGTTATCACATTGGTGATTATGTTCACCCTCCGTTCCAGTGATAACCGTAGTAGAAGAGTTGATATCATCAAAAGAACTGCAACACAATATATTGCAGAGGCAAAACGATTTGAAGATACACTTCAGCAGCAAATTGCTGAAACAAATACCTCTATAGCTCTTTCTAAAGAGGAGTTACACTCCCTTTTAGAACAGATCGCTTTGCAACGCCAACATATTGTTGAACACTCATCCGATTTACACACCTTAGAACAGACCTTTAACCACTACAAAGAGGTCCTTATATCACTCCGCTCTCTCACTGAACAAGCTGAAACTAAAGTACAATACGTACAACAGCAAGTTCAGAACCTAGATAATACAAAAAAGACCATCGACTCATTTGTAGAGAAAAACACCCTCATTGAGAAACAAATCGAACATTTAGGGACTCAATTAGAGAGATCAGTCACCGTTCATCAACACCACGTGCAACAACATATCGATGAGTCGATAGCCGAAACCCAAAAAGAGATTGATGATTTATTTAACCAATCGGTGAGTAAAACAGATATTGTCTTTAAGACCATGTTGCACACGATCCACTCCTTTTTAGATGAACTTCAACAAAAAACCACCACCTTACAACAGACTGTCGATCTGTTACATGATTCTTCTCGCCTCTCGTATGGCGAACTTGAAAGTCATCTGCTTGTAGCTCAGAAAAAACTCGCTGACAGTGAATCTCGTTTGACCTCTTTACAACAAGAACAACAAAAAATCCAAACAGAATTAGACTCTTTAACAGTGACAAAAGTCGAATTCGAACAATCACTTGAAATCAAAAGCAAAGAACTTGAACTACAAACAGCTGCTCTTGAACAACTTCAGAGTACTCGTGATCAAGCTCAAAGTGAGTTAAACGAGATCTTAGAAGAGCGAGAGAAGCAAAAAGTGTATGAAGAGGAACAACAACTGTTATTGGAGTTGCAAGAAGCCTTACGAGATGAGAGTGACCTCTACGATCAAGAACAAGAACTTGAAGAAGCATTAGATGAAATTCAACAAGAACTCTTTGAACCTGAGCTGAGAAGACATTATATGTATGATGAAATAGTAACACCTGAGGGAGAAAGTGAGATGTTTGAACAAGAAGATGACCATTTTAGCTGGGACGATATGATTGGAGATTCCATTGTGGTCGGCGAAATCCGTGAAGAGGATGAAGGTGAGACGCAACAAGAGAGTGAGGAATCGGAGGAAAAAGCTGAAGAGGATGAACCTCCATCGATGTCCGCTACGTCCCCAGATGAACAATCAGATGATTATTTCACCTGGAGTGAAATCATCGAAGAGGTAGCTGAAGAGCCTTTGAAAGATCAAAGCGCCTCATCTGTTGAACTTGAAGAGCTCTTAGAAGAGGAACAAGTATTTGATTGGGATGATCTTAGTGATGAGAGTGTAGAAGAATCCCCCATCTTTGAAGATCAACACCCTGTTGGGGAACTCGATGATCTCTTTGAAGAAGATGACCCATTTGACTGGGATGAGGTCATTGAAGAGAGCTCCCAGGAAGTTGAGCAAGAAGAAGCCTTTAGGGAAGTTGATGAGCCACAAGAGCTTGAAGACGAGCTACTTGAAATAGAAGAGTATGACGATTGGGATGAAGAACAAGAGCTTGATGAGATGGAAGTCGAGGAAGGTGAGCTCAATCTTCCAAAAAGCCAACCTCGTATTGAATCAGATCTCTATGATAGAGAGGATGATGAGGAAGAGATCTCCTTAGACGACGATTAAAGGGGACTTCCCTCAAAAAACAGCTGTGTGGCTTGACGTTACGACTATGCGTGGTTATGTTATTTGAGGGTTTAAAAACCTAATATTTACACATTAAATATCAAACATTGTGAATATATCATTACTGTGAGAGTAACAAAAATATGGAAAAAAACGTGAACACTGAGATGAATGAAGAGCAACTACAAGACCAGATGCATCAATCTGAATCTGAGAACCTTACATCTGAAGAGCAAGTGACATTTCTCGAAAGTCGAGTTCAAGACTTAGAGAGAGAAATTGAACAAGAAAAAGAGACGTATGTGCGAAAAGTTGCCGACTTAGACAACTATCGCAAGCGACTTCTTCGTGAGAAAGAGAGCGCTGTTCAATTTGCAAACGAACGCTTTATTGGAGACTTACTC
>JBBAFS010000018.1:0-26113 GCA_041655255.1 Sphaerochaetaceae bacterium | reverse complement strand
GGTTTTGATGCTCCTCCTGCAACCTACATGTACATCGACAAATCCCTGCAGAATCATGGTCTCTTCCAAGCAGTGTGTAGGGTCAACCGTTTGGATGGAGAAGACAAGGAATATGGATATATCATTGATTACAAGGATTTATTCGACAGCCTTAAGAGTGCGTTCTATGATTACACCACTGGAGCTCTCGCTGGTTATGATCCCAAGGATGTTAGTGGCTTCTTGAAGAACAAGCTTGTTGAAGGAAAGAAGAAGCTGGAGGATTCGCTCGAAGCTGTTAAAGCTCTTTGTGAGGCTGTGGATATGCCAAAGAGTGAGGTTGATTTCCTCGACTATTTTGTGGGTGATACAGAATTTAAGGATACACTCCAGGATACTGAACCCCAACGGGTTGCACTGTATAAGTTGGTCACTTCCTTGGTGAGGGCGTATGCGAATATTGCGGATGAGATGGAAGAGGCGGGATTCTCTGAACAGGAGGCACGTTCAATCCAATCGGATGTCGCATTCTACCATAGCATGAAGAGGGCAGTGGAACTTGCCAGTGGTGATTATATCGAGCTCAAGAAATATGAACCAGCGATGAGGTTCCTCCTTGATTCCTACATCGGAGCAAAGGAAAGTCGCGTGCTCGCAGCATTTGAGGATATCAGTCTTGTTGATATGTTGGTGGAGAAAGGTTCCGATGCTGTTAAGGATTTGCCTGAGAACATCAAGAAACACAAGGAGGCGGTTGCTGAGGTTATAGAGGGAAACTATAGAAAAGAGATTGTAGAACAGGAAATCACCAACCCCGCCTACTATGCGAAGATGAGTGAACTTCTCGATACCTTGATATCTGAGCGAAAGAAGCAGACCAAAGAATATGAAGAGTATCTTAAGGAACTGATTGCCCTCGCTCCCAAGATAAAGAATCCTGAGAATTCTACCAGCTATCCTTCTGGAATCGATTCACCTGCCAAGAGGGCTCTCTGGGACAATTTCAACAAGGGATATGACTTTGTCAGTGATGTCCATGAAGCCATCATGGGCTCCAGGAAAGATGGTTGGAGAGACCATCCCATCAAGTTACGGGCAGTAACGAAGGCTGTGGGGAGTATACTAGAAAAGCATGGAGTCGATGATTTTTCAGAAGCAGATATTGTCGAACTTGCTAGGAATCAACGGGAATACTGATGAACGCCATACTACAAGTTGAATCTATTTCTATACTCGATGTGGAGGTTGAGATATTTCGTAAAGATATCAAGAACATCCATCTCAGAGTTTATCCTCCTGAGGGGTTTGTACGGGCTACAGTCCCTTTTGATATGGATAGAGATGCCATCAGGTTGTTTCTGGTGAAGAAAATCAGCTGGATTCGAAAACAGCAGGAAGATTTTAGAAAGGTTGAACGCCAGACACCACGAGATTTCCTAAGAAGGGAAAGTCATTACTTCTTGGGCTTACGATATCTTCTGGATGTGGTTGAAAGTAACGAGAAGCAACAGGTGGTTCAGAAGAATAAGAAGACCCTAGAGTTGAATATCAGACCAGGTGCATCTCCTTTCAAGGCTCAGGAAATAATGGATGCATTTTATCGGAATGAGTTGAAATTGATTGTTTCGAGTCTCATTGAGAAGTGGGAGCCAATTCTGAAGGTCCAAGTGTCTGATTGGCAAGTGAAGAAGATGAGAACTCGTTGGGGAACATGCAATCATGAGAAAGGAAGGATTCTGATTAACCTGGAACTGGCTAAGAAACCGCTACGGTGCATCGAATATATCGTGGTTCATGAGATGGTGCACCTATTGGAAAGAACTCACAATGAACATTTCATTGAATTGATGGATTCGTTTCTCCCAAACTGGAGGGCTTTGAAACACGAGTTGAATAGTCTTCCTGTGAGTCATGCTGATTGGAATTATTGAGATTAGAGAAGTATTAGGTATTCTCAAAAAAATACTATCAAAATTTTGTTTGGTCCAAATTATTATTCAGTGATAGTATTGCCAATGAATCAAAGTCACAATCACGAGGTAGCATTTTGGAAATCGATTTTAACTCAATTAAATATCTTGAAGAAGCGGTTGATGCTAAACAGCACAAGCTCATTATAGCTGGAATCAAAAAAAGTTGGGAAGATTGTCTAGAAAAAAATCAACAGATTTTTGATTGTAAGATTTTGAGTGCCCGTTGGATTGAAAATACTAGTGCTCTTGCTATTTTTGAAGATTGCTATGAAGATATTTTTGATAATACACCTCGCAACGTAATTGAAGTAAAATATAGTATTTGGATTACTTCAGATAGAAAGGGGGTTTGGACTCCCGAGCAAATTTGCCGAATCACTAATACGATGTATCTTTATAAATATTCAAATGATGCTGAATATCCCTATGCTATTGGCTACATCGATGAAATCGAGCATGAAACTTTAGAAGGGGGCATTGAAAGCACGCAATTGTCAGAGGAAGGGGTACTGGAATTATTAGCCTCGTTGGAGAACGGTACGTCTGCTGAGATATTAGCTGAAATAAAACCAGAAGAGTTGCCGGATAATCTACATCCAAAGGTTAGGGAGCTTCATGGCAAACTGCATACTAATTTTCTCAAGGAAGAGGCTGAATATGAAGAAAGTATGCTTGAGAGAAAGCGGATGGTTCTGGAGTTTTCAGAAAAGACTTACTATTCAGAACATGTGATCACCTTGCCGTCAAAACATGAAAATTTCTATTTTGATATAGAATTGCTATATGCTGAAGGATGTAATGAGAGTAGTGAATTACAAATCACTGCTTTTAGTCCTTACACAGATCATCGAAGTAAACGATATCCAATATGGAAGCAAGCAGTCAAAATCCCTTCGGTGAAAATTGAGGACGCAAGTCGCTACCTGCAAGATTGGATAGAGAATACTGCTAATTTGGATTTGATACGAATATTTCAGTTTCAATCACGAATTGATGATGAAAACAAACAATCTAGGTAGGCGAGGGCTGTCTGAGCTTGAAAAGAACTCACCGTAGAAGGTTACCATTCGGGGCAAGATTTAATTGATAGTTGCACAAATAGATTATTCCCACGTGTCCCAATCCGAAGGTTTCAAATTACACACTAGCTCTGGTTCTACAAGTACACTCAGCTTATAAATGTCGTAGCACAGAGCTTCCAGCATTGAGGAAACCTCAAAATGCAGTATTCTAGAGGGGTTTTTACCCTTTTTACCCTACTATTATTGTATCAAATGTGAGGTCAAGACATCACGTGGGTGGATGGGACATATATTTACAAGTCCAATGGTGACTACATTAATTGAGAGTACTTCATGTGCTCCATTAAGGGAGATACATAAAAAGTGTTCTTGGGGGCGATCTCCATAGTGTCGTATAAGAGGGTAGATGTCTGCAGGGTAGATAATTTGTTTTCTTTTTGAAGGAAGTCTTCTTCGGCCCAATTCTAAAGCAGCACAAAGCAAAGTTGCCTTTGCTGATCCAATACCCTCAATTTTTTGAATTTCCCTGGGACATAAAAGTGTATCACTTGGGGTGCTATCTAATAAACCTAAGACCTTTTCTGCTAATTGAGAGACTGAAACCTTGGTTGTTCCCGATCCCAATAGCAGAGTCACAAGTTCAATATCACTTAAGGCGGTTGGACCTAAATTCTGTAGCTTTTCTCTAGGTCTTTGATTAAGAGGAATCTCTTTAATACTTTGGATGCTCATTGGAGTGTAGGTATATTCTTTCATACAAAAGAGACTTCACCCAAAAGGATATTGCTTCTTTGTTTTATCACAGTGATAATCAAGCATGATATTAAAAAGGTTCTTCTCCCAATGTTCTGCAAAAACAAATGAGGCTTAGCACAATAATACGATATAAAAAATTCTATTGCGCTTCAGTGATTAAAGAACTTTACGACATCACAATAGAGATTAGCAAAAAAGTTTGGTCTTCTTTGTTTGTGCTGAGACTGGGAGTAGGTTGGTTTAAACAAAGAAAAGGCTAAAGCACTACAATAATTTCTTGAAAATGCCTGTCTAACTTGTTGTACTACTATAAGTTAGTAATCAATTTGTTTGTTTCGAAGTGAAAACTATGCAAGAAATTTATTACTGTAGAATAAGAGTAATAGATCTTTCAAACGATAAAAGATTCACTTCAAGTTCAAGTGCTTATACATCCATTGTAAGCATCCCCATGAGATTGGATCATCTACTAATGACTATGTGGTCATTGCTGATAAATGGATTTACTTATCTCGGTAGTGAGTACCACATTGAATTATTTTTATTGTATTAGAGTCTACTCTGTAAACAAGACGGTGTTTATCATCAATTCTTCGACTCCAATAGCTACTGAACTCACCTATTAGACGTTCTGGTTTGCCGATGCCAATGTTTCCGTTACGTTCAATATCTTGAAGCAATAGAAGGATACGTTTCACAATTTTTTTATCTTCTCGAACCCAATACAAAAACTCTTCCCATGCTTCATCACTCCAAGCCTTGGTCATACCCCTCTACCTCGTGAATGGTACCTCCCGTCCTCTCCATCTCAGCCATGGATTTTCTCAGTCGAGAGAGATTTTCCTCACTGTAAAAGGGATCCGCAGTAATCTCAAATGGGATTCGCCGTTCGCGAGTTACTTTTTTAGCAAACATCGTAAATGCTGCGGTTGTTGTCAGACCCATTTCTTTACACACGATATCCAATGCATCCTTTAAATCTGCTTCCATTCTGAAATTGACGTTTATGGTTCTCTGGCTCATGATAGTACTCCTTGTACCACCATACTATTAAGTTGTAATGAAAAAATCAATAATATTAAGATAAATTAATATTAAAGCATTACAAAATATTATTTTTGACACATGCTCCGCCTCCAGTATAGAGATGTACCATTCTTCACTGTTCACCAAGAGATCTGGTAGTTTGACGAGTGATAAATTTTCTGCTTGAAGTAGGAGCTATCATACAAAAGATACTTCAATCAAAGGAATATTGCTTCTTTGTTTTTATCGCAATGATAATCAAGCATGATATTAAAAAGGTACTTCTCGGTGGCGTTCAATAAAGTTCGCAATTTAGAGGTAGATTTAAAAAGGTCATAAGAGCATCCTCACCTAGTTATTAACGAAAAAAGACTAGGAGGAAAAACAATTCATGAGCGAATCTCATACTATCAAAGAATTGCTAGAGAAACTACTTTTTTAACATACCACACGCTAAGTAATGAGGCTTAGAAACATATGTTTTTGATACACTCTAAGCGTCTGTATCGGGGATAGTAAACTGCTCTGCTTTAAAAGAGTCTCCACCAAGCCACAAGTCAATATGAATGCCCGAAGAAGAGTTATTTACACTGGCTCCTTTGATTTGCCATCCTATCAAATTCAGTCTGCCGCTCCACCCCATACGGTGCCCTGCCATTGTACCATAATAAGCAGCTAGCTCGGGCCGACTGTGCTTGGGGTTAAGGGCGTCATAAATTTTCTTTAGCTCAGCTTCGGTTCTAATGCGATCATCAAAGAAGCTGATGTGAGCGCCGTCTTCTTCTTGGTGTAATGAGACCACGAGACGCAGAGGATCACCGTCGAGTAAAAAATTGGTCATCTCTCCAATGAGACGCCCTAGAAGTTCTTTTCGTTTCATAGTGTTAACTCTCCTCCACGCTTATTCGCAGAAAACCATTGTAGAATTGCTACTACCAAAATAGCAGTTAAACCTCCAGCAAAGCCATTGTTGTACAAATCAAATCCCCCATGCCAGTGAGATGTCACTTCAACCATCGTCAAGTGAATAGCTCCACTAACAACTCCCACTATTTTACCAAACTGTCCAGCAAGTGGAGCTAGTGTAGTGCAAAACAGGGCAGCCAAAAGGGGACCAGGATCAATTAAGCTTTTACCAAATAGGAGGGTTGCTAGAATAACTCCTGCAACAATCGGCCACGTATTGTTAACTGTTTTTCCAAAAGCACCAAAGCCAATGATTGTCAAAAGAGCTCCTACAACCGGTCCATTCATTGGTGCTCCTATTAGTAGCACATAAGCCCAATACAAGAGTCCCAAAGTTCCCATGTTCAGTAATGTGCTACCAAAAGGGGAGCTATCAAAAAAATCTGAAGGAAGGCGTCCAATCATATTTTGGATTTCTCTAAAACCCGCTAAACTGTGTTCCTCCTTGTCTTGCCTAAAACCAAGTGCGATAAGAAAAAGTGAAAAAAGAGGAACAATGAGTAGTAACACAACAGAGCTCTCATCATTCCACCGAATATCAATTGGTTTTTGTACACCTAAAGCTACTAACACGCTGGCTAAAAAAAGACCTAAAAAACCACAGCTAAAACCTACATTGTAGAGATTGTACCCTTGATGGAATTGCAAAAACGCACTGGCTAAAGAGGGGAGGATGAATCCTACTAAAATGCCCAAAAGCAAGCTTAAAGGGATAGAGAAGCCTAGCGGAAGACCGATATAGAACATCAAATGTGTCACCACCGGACCAATAGCAGTGCCAAAAAGGGCCATAATAGAAAACGAACCAAAACGTTGGTTAGCATAGAGACTTGCCACATACACTCCCCCTATAATTGGGAGACTATTGAGGACTGTCGTACCAAAAAATGAGAAGCCGATCATTGTGAGTATGGGCGCTAAAGTGGGACCAGAAAGGTTAATAGAGGTAAAATAGACTAAAATAAGGCCCAAAGCTCCCACTGAAGCAGCATTTAAAAGTGCTCCTCCTACTCCATAAAGGGTGAAGTCATTTAGCAACCTAGCATCTTGATTTTGTAACATAAACACTTGGGTAACAGCCTGAGTTGGCCCTTCAATCCAAATCCCAGTTAGAGCCAAAGCAGCAATCATCACAGCCATAAGAACATAGAGAGTACGTTCATTTTTTTCCAAACTATCCCCCAATTCCGGTTTTTACCCATGATAGAAGCTACGAAGCGATGGCGCAACTCTTTTTGTAACATTGTACTAGACATATACCTCCCTTTTTTTTTACCAAGAAGAAAAAACTAACAAATTAAGTTGACATCTGGTGTATAGTGAATTAACATATGTAACCAGATGTAATGAACATATGTAAATACATGAGGCAGCAATTGGTTGTTTCATTTTGGAGTGTATATGAAAATTGGTATGAATGAATTTCAGAACATGCTGGCATCAGCAAGTTCCGCTCTCAATGGAAAGATTGATGAGTTTTCTAGAATTGATTCCCTTTTTGGAGATGGTGATCACGGGGTGACAATGGAGCGTATTAGTAATGAGATACGTACTGTTTCAAAAACTCCATATGATACTGTTTCGCAGATGCTGAAAGACCTAGGGAAACGAATCATGAACGTCCATGGAGGAAGTGCAGGACCTTTATATGGGATGGTCTTTGATGGTTTTGCTGATGGACTCATGGGAGTTACTGAAATTGGCCGAGATGAAATAAAAGCAATGTTCGTAGGAGCTTTAGAGAATTTCTCGATGGTATCGAATGCCAAAGAGGGAGATAAGACAATGATGGATGTCCTGATTGCTGCACATAGAGAGGCGATGCAATGTAAAGCGGAACTTCCTCAATACATGATTAAGATTGGAGAAGCTGCTCAACAAGGGGCAGAGAGAACAAAAGAGTATCAAGCGAAATTTGGACGTGCTCGATTTCATAAAGAGGCAACTATCGGAACGATGGATGCTGGTGCATGTTCATTAGCTACACTAATTCAAGGTATGGCTGAAGGGCTCTCTTAGTCCTTTAGAATATAAAAGAAACATGAGGGGGACTTGATATGATGAAAAAATTTATGAACAAACCAGAAGATCTTACAAAGGAACTTCTGGAAGGGTTGGCAATGGCCAACGAAGAAATCATTGAGCTAGTTGATGGTCATCTTGTAGTGAACAAAAAACTTAAAGATGCTGACCGAGTTACCGTTGTAACTCTTGGTGGTACAGGGCATGAGCCAGCTCTACAAGGATTTGTTGGAGAGGGAATGGTTGATATAGCTGTTTGTGGTGATATCTTTGCTGCTCCTGGTCCAGAGAGTTGTCTTAAAGCTTTAGAGATGGCTGACAAAGGGAAAGGTGTCTTATTTGTAGTGCTGAATCATGCTGGAGATATGCTTACCGCAAAACTCACGATGAAAGAGGCAAAAGCTAAAAATCTTAATGTTATAAAAGTTGTTACTCAAGAAGATATTACAACAGCACCAAGAGATGATGCTGATAACAGACGAGGTTTTGTGGGTTGTGTTCCCGTGTACAAAATTGCGGGAGGAGCTGCTCGTCAAGGAAAGACTTTAGAAGAAGTTGCTGCGATTGCACAAAAGTTTGCTGATAATATGGGCGCTATTTCTGTTTCACTTACTGGAGCTACCCACCCAGTAACTGGGGGAAGCCTTGCTGTTTTGGAAGACGATGAGATGGGAGTAGGTATGGGTCAGCATGGAGAAGGTGGAGGATACAAGATTCCTATGAAAACTTCTGCTGAGACAGTTGCCTTACTCATGGAAAAATTACTCAAAGATCTCGATGTGAAAAAAGGTGAGAGACTCATGTGTATCGTCAACGGATGTGGCGCTACCACGTTAATGGAAATGTTAATTACCTATCGCGACTCAGTTTTGTATCTCAAAGAGAGAGGAATTGAAGTTGTCGCTAATATGGTAGGGGAAATTCTCACGGTACAAGAGACAGGTGGATACCAACTTTTTATCGCCCGAATGGATGACGAGTTTCTCTCTTATTGGGACGAGTACTCCTACACCCCTTACTACAAAAGTTAAGTGATGTTCAACGAAATAAAAAAGAACTATTTCCTGTTGGAATATCATGTGGAAATAAAACTCAAGGAGGAGCATTTTGGCTGATATTGATGGATTGAAAGAAGCAAAAGATTTTGGACTGGATAGAGTAACTCACAAAGAAGGTGAATTCTTTCTTAAAGGAATGAACCATTATGGCTGGGGTCTTAAAACTCGATTATCTCGAATTTTTAATCCAGAATCAGGAAATACAGTCATGCTCGCATTTGACCATGGATATATCATGGGGCCAACAAGTGGACTAGAACGACTGGATATCGCAGTTCCCCCTTTAATTCCACATGTGGATGCCCTTATGGCAACAAGAGGTGCTTTACGAAGTTGTGTTGAACCTAATCATGGTAAAGGAATTGTCTTACGTTCTAGTGCTGGTGGTTCAGTATTAGATGAAGATATGTCTTTTGAAAACCGTGGTGTTGGTATTGATGATGCCATTCGTATGAGTGCTGATTGCATGGCCATTCAAGTATTTATAGGAGGTGGAGGACAGGTTCAATCACTTAAGAATCTTACTGAAACCATTGATGAGGGTAACCGTTTTGGCATTCCTACTTTAGGAGTGGTCGCAGTGGGAAAAGAGATGGAACGTACCACAAGATACTTTCTATTAGCTACTAGGATGATCGCAGAGCTTGGAGCTCATATTGTGAAAACATATTACTGCGAAGATTTTGAGAAAGTAACTGCTGCATGTCCTGTTCCTATTGTTGTGGCGGGTGGAAAAAAAGTACCAGAAAAAGATGCCTTAGAGTTAGCTTTTAGGGCAATGGATGGCGGAGCTTTAGGTGTCGATATGGGAAGAAATATTTTCCAAGCAGAATACCCATCAGCCATGGTCCAAGCAATTGGGAAAATTGTTCACCACAATTTCACTGTGAATGAGGCGTATCAATTATATCAAGATCTATCTCGATAATAAAACATGGAGTGTTGAACTCTCATTGAGTTCAACACGGAGAAACAAGCAATCCCTGTAGAGTATAAAGTTATCTCTACAGCAATAAAAATAAAAGTGTGTAGTGCACTTTAGGAGGAAGTATGAGAAAGAATAAAACATTATTGTTAGTTTTAGTGTTCGTTCTTATTGCAACTGCCGTTTTTGCAAAAGGGGCAAAAGAACAAGAAAGACACCGAGTTGTCTTTACACAATTTAGTGGAACAAACCCTGTTGCTAGTGATTTAGCAAAAGGTTTTGAGAGCGCTGCAAAAGAGTTAGACATTGACCTATGGGTTATGGACAACAAACTTGATCCTGTTCAAATGGTTACAAATGCGAATCTTGCAGTATCAGCAGGAGATGTAGATTTCTATATCCTTTATACCAATGACATCGCATCAAACCCACAGATCATGGATATTTTAGTACCAGCAGGCATTCCAGTTTTAACAATTGCAACAGATGCAATTGCATCAGACGGAACTACAGCTCCCCTTATTTTCTCAATTGAAGATAACTATGGTTTAGCTTATGAGTCTGCTTCTTATCTTGCACAATATGCAAAAGATAAAGGCTGGAAAGAAGAAGATATTATTTTCATTAGCATGGGATTCTTAGAAGCTGGTGGAGTGTTTTTAGAGAGAAGCCGCGGTGCTTTAGAAGGGATGCAATCAGTGTTTCCAAATGTGAAATACGTAGAAACAAGTTCTACTGGTAGTGCAGAAGTTGCTCGACAACGAACAGTCGATATTCTCACAAACAACCCTGGTAAGAAATTCTTAGCTTGGACACACTCTGATGACGTAACAGCTGGAATGATTGCTGCAATTGAAACCACTGTTGGTAAAGAGAACGGTTTAATCGTTAGTGGTGGTCTTAACGTTGGAATGCTCGACATGTTACGAAATCCTGATGGAATCTTAGTTGGTAGTATTGACTCTAACTGGTTAGGATGGGGTGAGTATGTTCTTCCAATGATTATTAATTACCTTGAAAAAGGGATTGAACTAGATCCAATCATTAGTGCTCCTTATGAGTTTATTACTCCTCAAACCGTCGATCAAAAATATCCAAGATAAGTGGATATAAGAAGACTTTAGATGTGTAATGCATCGAAAGTCGACACATCTATAGGCAGGAACTTCCATGAAATAATGGGAGTTCCTCCTAAGATGATAAACATCGGGAGTAAAGAATTATTTCGAACATATGAGTGAACGAAATAAAAAACTCCCAATGCCTATATGTCAGCATACAGAATGTTTTGGCACTTAGTATGGAAAAAAAAGAAATTTAATCTTAGGAAACATAACATGGAATTTGTGTTATCTGCAAAAAAAATAAACAAATCTTTTGGAACGGCTCATGTCTTGAAAGATGTAACATTTGATTTGAAGTATGGTGAAATTCACGGTCTTCTTGGTGAGAATGGTGCAGGTAAGTCTACCCTCATAAAAATTATGGCTGGAGATTACTTCATGGATAGTGGAGAAATCTTCATGGATGGAGAGCCTGTTCAAATCACAAAGCCCGCTGAGTCATTAGATCTTGGAATCCGTGTTATTTATCAAGAGTTTAATTTAGTTAAAACACTCTCAGTGGCTGAGAATATATACATCGGTGAATTACCTCGAACCTCTTTAGGACTTGTCGATAAAAAAGAGATGAACAGATGGGCTGAAGATCTTTTAAGTGGATTAGGAATTGAGGTTGATGTATGTGAGCTAGTTGAGAACATTTCGGTAGCTGAGCAGCAATTAGTAGAGATTGCAAAAGCTTTAAGTAGAGAAGCAAAAATCTTAATTATGGATGAACCTACTGCTGCATTAAGTGACCAAGAGACAAGCAAACTTTTCGACGTTGTTCGCTCTCTTCGAGATAAAGGAAAATCTGTCATTTTCATTACCCATAGACTTTCGGAGCAGTTTGAGATGGCCGATCGAATTACGGTCCTTCGTGATGGGCAGACAGTCGGTACAGTGCACTCTAAAGATGTAAATGATGATGATCTTGTGAGAATGATGGTTGGGCGTGAAGTAGGCTCTTTATACCCAAGGCATCTCTCTGAACCAGGTGAAATTATCTTCCAAGCTGAAAACTTATATGTAAATAACAAAATTCAAGATATTAGTTTTCACATTAGAAGAGGAGAAATTGTTTCGTTTTTCGGACTCATGGGGGCAGGACAAGAAGAGATTTGTAAAGCACTCATTGGAGCTCCACCAGTTCAAAGCGGAAAGATGTACTTAAATGGGAAAGAGCACACAGTTAGAAATTTGAGAGAAGCTAATAGTAAAGGGGTAGGCTACGTAAGTAGCGACCGTAAAACAGAGGGGTTATTACCAGAAATGAGCCTCGGTTCTAACATTACGACCGCTTCTTTTAGAAAGTTCGTTAAATACAAATTGTTTACTCAGAAAAAGAAGGAGTACAACGTCTCCGAACATTGGATTAAACGAATGAATATTCGTTGTAGAAATCAGCAACAGAATATCGGGTCTCTAAGTGGAGGAAATCAACAAAAAGGGATGATTTCCCGTTGGCTGAGTAATGATATCAAACTCTTAATTCTCAATATGCCTACTCGTGGAGTAGATGTTGGGGCTAAAGCAGAAATATATACCATTTTAGAAGAGCTCGCTAATGAAGGCGTTGCAGTATTGGTGTTTTCATTAGAATTGCTCGAGGTGTTAGGAATCTCTGACCGTATTTATGTCCTGTGTGAAGGAGATATTACTGCAGAAGTTCCAATTGCACAGGCAGATCAGGACACGCTGATGAAATATGCCGTCGCTAAATATTTACATGTTGGAGGTTAATAACATGGCGAACAAGGACACACACAAGAAATTCACAGCGGTTACATACTATTTGAAAAACCCCATCGACTTTTTGATTAAATATGGGTTATTTGTCATATTCTTTGCGATGGTTCTTTTCTTCTCATTAAATACCCATTATTTCTTCCAATTTAAAAATTTAAAAAACATTCTTATTGCCGTTTCAGTCATTGGAGTTATTTCAACTGCGATGACAGCTGCCATCATTGGGCGAGGGCCAGATCTTACAGTAGGATCCATTGTAGCATTCTCGGGCTGTATTTTAGCTAACCTTGTGCTGATGAGAGGATATCCGTGGTATGTAGGAATGGCTGCAGCTATTCTCATGGGCCTTGCGGTTGGATTTTTAAATGGACTGATTATTGTAAAATTTGAACTTAACTCACTCATTGTTACACTCGGAATGATGAATGTCGTTCGAGGATTAAGCTTTATTTTAGTAAATGGAACTGCAGTTTTTGTCAATGACTATCGATTGCTCTATATGGGTCGAGCCTCTTGGCTGGGAATTCCTTTACCAATTGTCATCGTTATTTTTAGCTATATTGTTTTCGATTTCATGTTACGTAACACTGTATTTGGCCGCCAGGTATTCTCCTCGGGAGGGAACCGAGTCGCAGCTCGATTAGCCGGAATTGATGTCAACAAGAACACTATCATTTTATTTGTGCTTTCAGGCTTTATGGCCTCAATTGCAGGATTAATTACTGTAGGTATTGGTGGTGCTGCAATGCCATATATCGGAGAGTCGTATGCTTTAGATGCAGTGACTGCTGTGTTACTGGGTGGGACAACACTTGCTGGTGGAAAAGGTTCAGTGCGAATGACATTCTTGGGAGTGCTCATTATTGGAATTCTTAATAATGGAATGACTCTCATGAATGTACAAACATATTGGCAAATTACAGCGAAAGGTGCCTTTTTGATATTAGCTATTATTTTAGATAGCCTCCAATATCAACGAAAAGTGTCCATCCTGTAGAAGTCTCTCATAAAGAGATACAGTGCAAGGAGGTTATCGAGAAATTATATGTGACAAAAGCCTAGAGAGGGTTAGTCTTAGGTTACCATATGCTACAGCAGCTTCCACTTGAGATTCCAAACGGATGTGGATAGTATTACCCCTTAAGATACCATTCTAGGTTAAGGTAGAATGTTACGTTGCCTTTGTGTGATTAAAAAAGGTAGCGCCTAGAAAAAAGATGGATGCATATTATAAGTGCAAATGTGACACTCAGATAGTGAAAGGTACTTAATTCAATGTAATGTGTCTACTAAGCCTCTTTAGATAAGAGGTGTTGTATGACTATAATGTAAGAATCTAGTATTGACGTGATATGCTTAGCATGTATACATGAGAAGAAGTTCCTGTCGGAAGAATATGGGTGAAGATGGTGTGGAGGTTGAAAGAACTTCTCACAGTATCTCATGAGATAAAAGGTTCGGTTATAATGACTTCGTTGACGCATCTCGATACAAAAAAAATTAACAAACTCATTGAAGTAGCGAAAAAGTACTACTTTGAAGGGATGACCCAAAGTCAAATAGCCAAAGAACTAAAACTATCTCGCCCGATGATTAGTAAATATTTAGCCGAAGCAAGAGAAGTTGGTATTGTACATATCACCATAAAGTCCCCTCTGGATACAGACAATTTCGTCATTGACCTTCTTAAAGAGAGGTATGGAATCCAAGGTGGAACATTGATTCCACCAACAGGTCAACATAATGTTTCTGAGGGATTGATGGCCCGATCCGCTGCCCAGTTTTTTATGGAAAGTTTGAAACCAAATGTAAAGGTTGGAATTAGTTGGGGGAATATTATGAACTCCATCATCCATATAGTAGCTGAGCAATACAACAATCCAATTATGCCAGGAGAGGTAACAAGCCTCATTGGAAATTCAAATACGGCTAACAAAAATTATCACACCGATAGTCTTTGTCGTAACGTTAGTACCATTACAGGATACACACCAAATTACATTCATGCACCTGCATTAGTCGAATCATTTGAAGATTATGATCTTCTTAGCCGAACTGAATCATACAGAAAGATACACAAGCATTGGGAAGAACTCGATCTTGCAATCTTTCATATCGACAACTATCCTTCAGTTCCTGATTTGGCGACTGCTTCACGATTTGGCAACACACTATCCCAACGAAAAGCTGTCGGGCATATGCTTACCTATTACTTTGATGTCGAAGGTCAATTTATTCAGGAAGAACATGATCTTGTGGTCCGTATTCCACTAGAACTGCTGAAGAACATTAAAACCCGAATAGGTGTATGTAGCGGGAATGTGAATGCTCATGCCCTTAAAGGTGCTTTAAACACTGGTTTGATAACCCATCTTTTCGCTATAGAGAAAACAACCGAAGACGCGATACGTAATAGTTTTTAATGTGTTGCTCTACCTTAACCTAAGAATCACAACCCTCCTTGAGTAGTGAGTTCTGTCATGATGTGCAGAACAATCAGAGCTTTTATCACACGTAATTGATGATAGAGAACTCTTTGAGGTGGATATCATTATCTGCCTCATAAGTAATAAAACGAATCATTTTGGAGGGATTGTTATGTTAGAAAAAAACAAAGAGTTAGTCCGTCGTTTTTATGAAGTATCAACGACACCAGGCTGTCCTGGTATGGGAGACATTGTCACTGAAGATTATTTTGATCACCATTTTTTACCTGAGCTGCCCAAGGGCCCTGAAGGGGTAAGGATGTGGAATGAAGATGTATTGGCAAGTGTGTTTAGTGACATTCGTATTGAAATTGATTTTATGATTGCTGAAGGGAATAAAGTAGATTGTCACTTTAACCTTGTTGGAAGACACACTGGCGATTGGGGTGATGTTAAACCCAAAGGGAATGCCATGAAAATTCCATGCATCAGTACGTTTAGAATCGAAAATGGAAAGATCGAAGAGGGGTGGGAGATGTTTGACTCTGGTGATATGGTCAATCAGATGAAAGCATAACACATTGTTGGTGTTACATAAGACCCCATATGTAAGAAATAGATAATCTTAACATATGGGGTCTTTTTATAAGCAGATGTTACTACGGTGAAACCAAAGAGCGCTCTAAGTGTTGTATTGTTAAGGTTAAGTATTTATTTGTTGTTGACGAATATAGCTATTGTGTCGAGCAAGTGAATGCGCTACAGTACAACAACCATTACCACATGCATAAGGAGAGCCCTATGAGTCGTCCCAAACCGGTTTCCATATTTGAGAAATGTTATGAGTTCACAGCCGCTGAGGAGATCAGGGCGACAGGCTTATATCCCTTCTTTAAGCCCATCGGGAGAAGTGAGGGGACAAAAGTCTACATCGATAACAAAGAGATGTTGATGCTTGGCTCTAATAATTATTTAGGTTTGGCAAATGACCCTCGGCTCAAATTAGCTGCAGAAGAGGCCACTGAGCGATACGGAACAAGTTGTAGCGGTTCTCGTTTTATGAATGGGACGTTAGATCTACATGAAGAATTAGAACACAAATTAGCAAGCTTTGTTGGTAAAGAGGCAGCCTTATGTTTCACCACTGGCTATCAATCAAACCTAGGAGCTCTTTCAGCAATACTCAACAAAGGTGATTACGTTATCATCGATAAATACGATCACGCCTCTATTATGGATGGAGTTTTCTTAGCTGAAGGGATGAAAAGAAATATTAATCTACAACGCTACAAACACAATAGCTTAGAAGATTTAGAAAAAGTCTTACAAAAGATTCCACTTGAAGCACCGAAATTAATTGTCATCGATGGCGTCTTTTCCATGGAAGGAGATATTGCACCACTACCTGAAATAAAAGCATTAGCCGAGAGATATCAAGCAGGAGTCTATCTTGATGAAGCTCACGCTTTAGGGGTTGTGGGAAAGACAGGAAGAGGAACGTGCGAACACCATAACCAAAGTAGTGATGCATGTGACCTTCTTATGTGTACTTTCAGTAAATCCTTTGGATCAATTGGAGGCTTTGTTGCTGGAGATTATCAAGTGATAGATTATATCAAACACTTCTCTCGACCACTTATTTTTAGTGCTTCGATGCCTCCGGCAAATATTGCAGCAGCAATGACGGCATTAGATATTATTATTCAAGAACCTGAGAGGGTGCAAAAACTCCAACACAACGCAAAGCGTTTTAGAGATGGGTTTACCTCTTTAGGATTCGAAATCGGAACAACTGAAACTCCAATAGTCCCTCTGTTAATTGGTGATAATGATAAAACCTTTTTATTATGGAAAAACCTCTTTGAGCGTGGGATTTATGTGAATCCGGTGATCTCCCCAGCTGTTCCACCCCAACGAGCTTTATTAAGAACTTCATGTATGGCAATTCATACAGATCAAGAGATTGATTACGCTGTCTCTCTTATTGGAGAAGAGGCACAAAAGCTGGGCATTATTTAACAAGTAGTAGATGAATGAATGTAGACTCTTTTGTCACTACTTCTTTTTCATATACATCGTGGTAATCACACTCTCAGCAAGGCGATCTGGCAATACCCTTTTGAGAATCATCAACAAAGCATAAGAGAGTCCAACCGGTTTACGAACAGGAGGACTCTTTTTCTTTGAAATAGCTAAAATTGCTTTGGCTACCTTAGATGGGGAATACCCGTGTTGTTCATCATACGCCATCTTTTCAATTGAGAGATGGGCTTGTTTCTCATAAGGAGAGTTAGGAGGGAGAGCAATCTCTCTTTTAGCTGTAAATGGTGTTTTTGTATCTCCAGCTTCAATGATTGTTGCTCTAATTCCAAACTGCTTTCCCTCAATACGAAGTGCTTCAATATAGGCTTCTAAGGCAAATTTAGTTGCACTGTAGTGACTTTGAAATGGAATGCTGATTCTTCCTGCAATAGAGCCTAAAACAACAACAAGCGACCTCTTTAGGGTTCTCATAAGAGGTAAGAGAACCTGATTGACCCGTAATACACCAAAGTAGTTAGTCTCAAATTGACTATATGCAGTAGACAAAGGAGTATCTTCAGCAGCTCCTCCAATGCCAAAACCAGCACAGTGAATTACAATTCCAATACCCTCATTGGTAAGAGCGATTGCCTCTTCCCATACGTGGGTGATACCTTGTTCAACTGACTCTTGGTTTGTCACATCTACCTTAAAAAGATGAACTTGTTCAGATAGGGGAGTGTCGCATGTTCCCGAGCGGCTTAATCCCCATACATGGTAATTAAGTGAAGCATACAATTGAGTGACAGCAAGACCAATACCCGAAGTAGCTCCTGTAACTAATACGTTCTTTCCATACCTCATAGTTGCCCCCTTTATGGTAGGTAATATAACACAAACAGGTAATAGGACCTAGGATTGAGAACCAAAGTTATGTAGTTTCTATTACGCTCTTTTTCTATTCTTGTACAAACCGAGTTAAGGTGGTACAACAACTCTATATATGCAAAAACAATCCCACCTTAGGTCGGTTAATGCCCAAATTATTCGTCTCTCTTTACCTACCATGGTTGGAATGTTACTTCAGGCATTGTACGACCTTGTCGATTTATTTTGGATTGGTTTTATTAGTCCAGCAGCTGTTGCTGCCTCAACGCTCTTTAACACCTTCTTTTGGATTGTTGAAGTGTTAAATGAGATAGTAGGAACAAGCAGTGTTTCTCTTATCAGTCAGAGTCATGGAGCACAGGAGTACGATCGAAGAGATCGTATTAGTGAACAAACACTCTTTTTTAAATTCTTATTAGCACTGATAGGATCAGCACTCTTAGCTCTTATGCTACCTTTGTTGTTTGATTTTTTTACTAACGACCCTTTAGTAAAACAGTATGGTCTTGAGTATGGGATTATTAGAATTATCTTTTTACCCTTCTTTTTCTCATCCTACAGTGTGAATACAATCTTTAGATGTACCGATGATGCAAAAACACCCATGATCTTAATGATCATAAGTGCAGTGATGAACATGATAGCAGATCCCCTATTGATGTTTGATACCATCCCAGGGACCTCAATTCGAGGTCTTGGATGGGGAATGAGAGGAGCTGCGATTGCAACTGTTGGTTCCATCAGTTTTGCCTTTTTAGTTGGTTTCATCCTCCTGTTAAGAGGAAAAAGTGGAGTTAAGATTAATCTTCGTAGACTCGTTACATTAGATTTGCACATCTCAAAACAGTTGTTCTCTATTGGCTTACCCTCAGGGATAAATCTTCTCTTACGAAATCTCTCAATGTTGTTATTTATGAAGATGGTTTCATTGTATGGAACACAGGTGATAGCTATCAGTGGAATAGCAATGAGAATCTACTCATTTGCCTTTATGCCAGGGTGGGGCTTAGGGATGGGAAGTGGAATCGTTGTAGGACACTCTATTGGAGAGGGGGAGATAGAACGGGCGAAGAAGGCTGTTCTTATGACCACAATCGACTGTGTGATCATCGTTGGGCTTTTTGCCACACCAATTATGATATTCCCATCTCCAGTGTTATCACTCTTTTTGGGAGGAGTGGAAGTAGGCTCTACAGCCTCTCAATTGATGAGAATGATTGGCCCGGCTTTATTAGTAAGCTCTTTAATGAGTGGCATGGGTGCAGCTTTTATGGGATCGGGTCAAAACAAACCATTGTTGAAATCGAGTATGATTGGACAGTGGGGTGTATTAGTCCCGGTAGCCATCGTTGTATCAGTAATTCTTAAAGCTCCTGTTATTTGGCTCTGGAGCTCTTTAGTTCTTGCTGAGATGGCTGAACTTGTTTCACGTTATTACTACTACAAGAAAATAGATTGGGAGCATGCCAAAATAGATCAAAAGCATGTTACACAACAATGAAAAAGCTACCTTGTTACAGGTAGCTTGTATGAGCGGCATTGGATTTGAACCAACGACTTCCACCGTGTCGGGGTGGCACTCTCCCGCTGAGTTAGCCGCTCATGGTGAGTTACTATAGCGAATAAGAGTGAATATGTCTAGGCACTTTTTAAGATCTTTGAAGATGAGAAAAGCCGTACTAAAGAAGCTTTATTGTGATTATTCTCCTTGTTTTCCCACTTTTGAGGTGAGAATGTCGTGAAATAGCTATTTTCTATAGTGGCTAAGAGTTCTTTATTTGGTATAGTACTTGCTATGGAAAGAGAATCTTTCAGTAGACGCACTTTAGTACTGATTGTTTTCACCGTTGTTTTTCTTCTCAGTTCGTGTTCTACAACTAGTTATTTAAATAAACTCTACCTCGAACAAAAAAGTGTCAGTGAGATGATGGATGATGCTGGAATACCTTCGTTTGAAGCGACGTTACCCGTTTTTTATAACACCGGTGCAGAGTGGAATGCCCACTCACTTGAGTTAATCCAACAAGCAAACGACTACATCCTTATTTCAACATTCTTAGGTGTTGAAAACCCCCATGTGTTTCCGGTGTGGAAAGCCCTTGCAGATAAAGTAAAACAGGGAGTAAGAGTCTATGTGATCATAGACTCCTCATCGAACTTTCAGATGGTCCCGATTGTCAATGAGAGAATCAAAGCGGCATATATGCAACTGCATGAATTGGGAATTGAGTTTGTTGAATACAACTCATTAAGTACAAGTAATCTCTTTTTCTTGCCAAACATGCTCGATCGAGACCACCGTAAATATTGGGTTGTTGATGGTGAAATACTTGCCCTTGGCGGAGTGAATGTTAATCATACATCTATTGCATGGCCTGAAGGGGTGGGGAATATCGACACGATGATTGAATTTGTCTCACCTGGAGCAACGCAATTTGTCATTAATACCTTTGTCGATACATGGAACAACTACTCTGTAGATACACTGAAAACAGAATCTTTCTCTGTGAAAGGTTTTGATGAATCTACAAGCGAGAGAACCTTTTTGTGGATCTTTGATCATCGTTGGCCAAAGCACTCAGTTGTGAGTGATCTTTTTGATCTTTTTAGTGTCTATGCCAATGAAGAGTTATGGATGGTGCAAGGGTATACCTTTTTGACAAACTCTCTGTTAGAGCGGATTCAATTTGCAACAAATCGTGGAGTAAAGGTGAATATCATTCTCTCTGAATACTCAACTCAACCAAAGTATGAGATGGCATCACGGTACCGAATTGTCGATCTTATTAAAGCTGGTGCTACTGTGTATATGTACAAATCTCCAGATGAAGCATTCTTACATGCAAAGATGATTGTAGCTGATAACACTCTTGTTACCATTGGTTCAGCAAACTACAACTTTAGATCACAAACACTTTCACGAGAGCTCAATGTCTTATATGAAGATAAGCGAATCGCCAATACAGTAACCACCTACATCCAAGAACTCTTACAAGAGTGTAGAGTAATCACATTAGAAGAGGCTGAGTCATATCGAGACATCCGCTCATGGTTTAACCACCTCCTTATGCAGGTGTGGGGGTGAACATGCGCAAAAGCCTTGTAACAATTATGGTATTAACTCTTCTTTCTCCACTTGTTGCCGCCCCTTGGGTAGGGGGATATGCCATCTCAATTGATGGATATCATGGAGCAACATACGAAGATCACGAATATTGGAATGTCGATATCATCACCAATATCGTCCCTGGTAATGGATACACTCCTGCAGTTCGCCTCGGCTTTAGATTTCCCCCATTGGGATATAATAGCCGTAGTTTTCTCACCCTTGGAGCAGAAACTACGGTTGCAGTGTGGAGAGAACACCCTTTAAGAGATTTCTTTAGACGAAGTAGTGCATATGCACCAAAAGTAGGGGCCTCTATTGCTTTTGCTTTGGGTGAGATGAGCTGGGCAGCTACTGAAATTGAAATTGCACCACTACGACTTCAGTTTGGAGACAAAAGTGTCAGTGTATTAGCTCTTCGTGCTCTATATGATGTTCTTTCTGAACAATGGGGATGGGGTGTTCGAATCTTTGAGATTCAACACTTCTTATGGTAAAGGAGGAGAAGTGAAAAGAATAACGTTACTTGTTACTTTGCTTGTTGTCTTCACTCTCTCTTTAGGGGCTCACAACGTTGGTCTCTCCATTGGAGTGTTTGGAGCACCTCCAAACAATGTCTCGTTTGAAGATGGACCGTTTATTCAAAGTGGGGTTGTTGTAGGTCTTTCTCCACGATTTGAAGCTGAAGCCCAAATAATTGCCAAAGTGACACCAACCCCTTTTAGTCAACTCTTTGCTTCAGTGAATGCCTCATATGCCCTTATCAGTAGTGTGTTTGAGGGGGCTGGGGATGTTCCATCCTATGCTAATGCATATCTCTCATTAGGAGTGATGGGAGATGTACTCTCTTTACAATCGTACGGGCCTTTTGTTCGTATCACCCCTTTATCGGTGGGTGGACCTCAATTTAAACTTCGAGAACGAACGTTAAGTATGGGAGTATACTACGATATCCCCGCCTCACGTGTGACATTTTTTTGGAATCTCTTTCATCTCGACTTTTTTGGGAAATAGATCGTAAAGCAGTCCAAACAACGTAGCAGCTATTTAATTTCTTGCGTGGTGGTCATTTGTCGGCTACTATAAGAACAAGAGACTGACTTATGGTGAAAATTACAACGCTGATTGACAATTATGCTATAGAAGAATCCTCATGCAAGGCAGAACACGGTTTTTCTTGTTTTATCGAGTACGAAGAGACTCGAATTCTTTTTGACACAGGACAAAGTGATGCCCTGTTAGCAAATGCCGAAAAACTTGGAGTCGATTTATCTGAATTAGATATCCTCATTCTCAGTCATGCACACTACGATCATACCGGTGGTGTGGTTCCTCTGTTAACTCAATTTCCGTATGAGCGACTCCATCTGTACACAGGTCGTGGTTTTGAATTAGGTAAGTATGCTCAAGAAAAAGAGGGGCTGAGGTATCTTGGACCCGACTTTGATCAACAATATCTCTCATCAAAGAACGTGATGTGGCACTCTACGTGTTGTGACACTGTTATGGTACGTAAAGGGGTGTGGCTTCTTTCCCAATTTGACCGAGTTCACCCTATTGAAGGGATGAACAAGAGATTTATCGTGGACAATGGTGAAAGGGTGATGAAAGTCGACCCGTTTGATGATGAGGTGGCACTCGTTTTAGATACACCTAAGGGGCTTGTGATGATTGTTGGTTGTTCCCATCCTGGCATTTTAAACATGGTAGATAATCTTGCCCATCGTTTTAGTAAACCTCTGTATGCCCTTATTGGTGGAATCCACTTACACGATGCTGATGAGCAGAGAATCAATATTGTAAGTGACACCCTTATGGAACGAGATATTTCTATCTTAGCAACAAGTCATTGTACTGGAGATCGTGCCGTCGAGGTTCTTAAGAATCGACACCAAGGATTTGTAGAGAATCGAGCAGGAACTGTGATTACAATATAGGGCTTGTTTGACCATCATCTTAAGATACTCTATGGTAAGATAACCCAATTTCAAGGAGCATCATACAGATTATGAGTAGAGAAAGATTTCCCATTTTGCTCGACTATTGTTTAGGTCTTTTAGACCCTTTGAGCAATACTGATCGATTAGAGCGAGCACGACCACTATTTGACGATACTCACCCACAAGAAGTGTTTGATTTAGTCGATGCTATTGTTTCTCAAACACCTTCAGTCGATGATGCTAAAACAATTGTCACTCGAGCATTACACTCATTTAGTAAAACGCTCAATCAACAAAAACGACCCTTTGAGCGTGGTATCCCCTACATAGAAGAGATCTTGCAACGTAACGATAAGATTGAAAAAATTTTAGAGTCGCTTAAACGAAGTGTCTCTGTTATCAATGAAACAGGAGATATCTCATCGCTCACCAAACGTGTTCAAAGTAACGTGGATGAACTCATTACATTGACTGACCACTACAGCAGTAAAGAGAATGTGTTGTTTCCACTTGTTGAACAGAGTATTACAGAGAGTAATTGCATATCAATCATGTGGGCAATTCATGATGATATCCGTTTTACTCTCAAATCTCTTGCCCAAAAGTTAGAGGAGAAAGAAGAACATCTTGGAACACTCAACAGATTATTTGGAAAACTCTTTTTTGATCTCTACACCATGATCTTTCGTGAAGAACAAATTCTCTTTCCTGTTATGATTGAACGCATTAGTCACGATAAACTACTTTCACTTGGAGAAGATGAACACCAAGAGGGGCAAGTTGACCCCTCATTAGCCCAGGTGGGTAAAAACGGTATAGATCTTATTACCGGAAATCCAACTGCCTTTCAACTGATTCAACTCTTTAATGCCCTTCCAGTAGATATTACACTCGTCGATGCCGATGATAAGGTTGTCTATTTCAACACCCCTGTTCATCGTGTGTTTCCACGGGCAAAATCGGTTATTGGTCGAAGTGTTCAAAATTGTCACCCGCCAACAAGTCTCCATATTGTGAACGACATTGTGGAAGCTTTTAAGACCAAAAAGAGAAGTGAGGCCGACTTTAGAATCTATATCAAAGGGAGATTGATTCTCATCCGTTACATCGCTTTGTATGATCACAATGGTACATATAGCGGAACGATGGAAGTCTCTCAAGATATTACCGATTTACAGAGTCTTGAAGGTGAGAAAAGACTTCTTACTTGGAGTAGTGATTAGTAGTCTTACTCTCCGATAATTTTAATTAATACTCTCTTATCACGCTTACCGTCGAACTCGTAATAAAAGATTTGCTCCCATGTACCAAAGTCGAGTTTCCCCTTGGTAATAGCCACAACGCTCTCTCGCCCCATAATAGTCCTTTTTAGATGAGCATCGGCATTATCTTCATATCCATTGTGGCGGTATTGAGAGTACGGCTTTTCAGGAGCTATGCCCTCTAACCAGATTTCCCAATCGTGATGAAGCCCGCTTTCATCATCATTAATAAAGACACTAGCGGTGATATTCATCGCATTAATCAGGACTAATCCCTCTTGTATCTTACTGTCGGTGACTGCCTTTTGAACTGTATCCGTAATATTCACTAAGCCACGCCGAGTAGGAAGATGCATAGTTAACTCTTTTCTATAGGTACGCATTGGTTGTTCCTCCCTTATTCACATGCTACCATAAGAAAGTGTTTTATGGACACAAGGAGGCGCAGTGTGAGTGAAAAGAGAGTCTCTCTTATTTATGCAGCTGAGCAAACAGAGGCAATATCTCCAACGTTACAATCTTTATTAGATCAAACATACCACAACAAGGAGATTGTTATGGTTGCACTGGGTAATAAGAAAGTGACTATTCCCGAGTTGGACCCTACAGTAAAAACATATACGATCAAAGAGAAAGATCGCTTTTCGGCTTTTAATGAGGGGATGAAACAAGCGAGTGGAGAGTATCTCATTTTCTTAAAAGAGGGTGATGAACTACAAGGTATGTGGGTTGAAAAAGGGATGGACTTGGTCATGCGAATGAATAAAGATGCTGCTTTATGTAGTACCATGTACCAACAAGGGGATGTGATAGCCCGTATCGATACCCCTATTAATGATGGTCGATGGTTTAAGCGTCTTGTCATGGGACCTCAATTTGAAACTCACTCAGTAGTGGTACGTAAAGAGATATGTCCCCCTTTTCCTACTAAGTATCCACTTTTAGGAGATTGGGCTTTTTGGCTTACTACCTTAGATGGAAAAAAAGTTGAACTGTGGCCCGATCATATTGGAGCTATTGTCCAAGGTGATATCAAAGAGATTCAAGCTCAACGAAGTAGAGATTCTTTCATCGAGCAACTTCACATCATGGTTGAACACCGAGACCGAGTGAAAGGGGTACTTCAAAAAAGAAAACACACAAAGATGATGAAAAAACTCTACAATGAGTATTGCAATGAAGAGATCAAAGAGTGTGCCTCACTCAAAGAGGCTCTATTTTCATAACAAAGAGGGATACTATGAAGTACGCATGGACTACAATCGTTGTTCAAGATTTTGACTCATCGGTTCAGTTTTACACCGAAATTGTTGGTTTGAAAGTCCAGCGCCAGTTCACTACTGACGATGGTTCTTCCTTTATATTTCTAGGAGAAAACGAAGGTACTCTCATAGAACTTATCTACCGTCCCGATGGCCAACCTCTTACAAGTGGGGATGCTATTTCACTTGGTTTTGCTGTCGAGTCATTAGATGAGATGATTGCTTTTGTACAAGAGAGAGGAATCACATTACTTACAGATGTGATTCAACCAAGTAAAGAAATTAAGTTCTTTTATGTGTTAGACCCTAATGGAGTGAAAATCCAGTTTTCAGAGTCTATGTAGGGTTATACAGTGTTTCAAGTGTATTGCGTGTGATGTTTTTGATAATCATGACAAGCAATACTGCAACAAACAACATAATGCTACTCACTAAGAGGGCAAATCTCATTGTGGTATAGGTAGCTAAGACGGTGACAAGGTAGGGGAAGATCATTCTTCCGATTGCACCACTGAAGATATAACTTGTTGAGACGAAGGCTGTATTTGAGGGAAACCAGGTTGAACCGACATACAAATACATAGGGATACTTGCTCCAGCAAAAAATCCACACAGCCATACTAGAAGAAGG
>JBBAFS010000017.1:0-27437 GCA_041655255.1 Sphaerochaetaceae bacterium | reverse complement strand
GAGTAACAAAAATATGGAAAAAAACGTGAACACTGAGATGAATGAAGAGCAACTACAAGACCAGATGCATCAATCTGAATCTGAGAACCTTACATCTGAAGAGCAAGTGACATTTCTCGAAAGTCGTATTCAAGACTTAGAGAGAGAAATTGAACAAGAAAAAGAGACGTATGTGCGAAAAGTTGCCGACTTAGACAACTATCGCAAGCGACTTCTTCGAGAGAAAGAGAGCGCTGTTCAATTTGCAAACGAGCGCTTTATTGGAGACTTACTCCCCATTTTAGATGACTTTGAACGGGCTATTGAAGCTGGATCTGAAGGTGGAGACGTTGGAACGTATGCCGATGGAGTGAAGATGATTTACAACCAGATTCTCGACATGCTCTCAAAAAATTGGGGCCTAAAACAGATGGATAGTATTATCGGAACCGAATTCTCTCCCCACGAGCATGAAGCGCTGATGATGGAAGAGGGTTCTGAGTGGAAAACTGAGACCGTTGTTGCCGAATTGCAGAAGGGGTATTATCTTCATGATAGAGTTTTACGAACTGCAAAAGTGAAAGTCGGCAAACCCTCACAATGATAGAGTGTAGGGGTTTAGCTCACGTTAAAAATTACAAATTATCATAGGTGTTAGTGACTGTTAAGGAGAAAAAACCATGGGTAGAATTATAGGAATTGATTTGGGTACAACCAACTCTTGTGTCGCTGTTATGGAAAACGGCGATTCAGTAGTTATTCAAAACGCTGAAGGACAACGAACAACTCCCTCGATTGTCGGCTTTACCGCTAAAGGGGAGCGCCTTGTAGGACAACCAGCTAAGAACCAGCTTGTTACAAACGCTGAGAATACCGTGTTCTCAATTAAGCGCTTTATGGGACGACGTTTTAGTGAGATCCCATCAGAGATCTCTAAGTTCCCTTATAAAGTGATTAGTGGACCTTCAGAAGAAATCAGACTCTCAGTGCGTGACAAAGAGTACTCACCTCAAGAGATTTCCGCAGCTATTTTACAAAAGATGAAGCAGACTGCTGAGGACTACCTTGGAGAGACCATCACTGAAGCCGTTATTACCGTTCCAGCTTACTTTAATGATGCTCAACGACAAGCAACAAAAGATGCAGGTCGTATTGCAGGGCTTGAAGTAAAAAGAATCGTAAACGAACCAACCGCTGCCGCTTTAGCATACGGGTTGGGTAAAGATGCCTCCAAAGAGGAGAAGATTGCTGTATACGACCTCGGTGGAGGAACATTTGATATCTCAATTTTGGAACTTGGTGATGGCGTGTTTGAAGTAAAGTCGACCAATGGCGATACCCACCTTGGTGGAGATGACTTCGACCAAAAGGTTATTGATTGGCTTGTCGAAGAGTTTAAAAAAGAGAGTGGACTCGATCTCTCGAAAGATAAAATGGCTATGCAGAGATTAAGAGAGGCCGCAGAGAAAGCTAAAATTGAACTCTCTAGCACTAAAGATACCTCAATTAACCTCCCATACATCACAGCTGATGCTTCAGGACCAAAACACTTACAAATGAACTTATCACGAGCTCGTTTTGAGCAAATGGTAAAAGACCTTGTAGAAAGAAGCCGTAAGCCTTGTATGAACGCTATTAAAGATGCAGGTCTTAAAGCGAGTGATATCGATGAAGTCATCCTCGTTGGTGGATCGACTCGTATCCCTGCTGTGCAAGAGATTGTAAAAGAGATCTTCAAAAAAGAGCCACACAAAGGGGTAAACCCCGATGAAGTCGTTGCCATGGGAGCAGCTATCCAAGGTGGTATCTTAGGTGGAGATGTAAAAGATGTCTTATTGTTAGACGTAACTCCTTTATCATTAGGTATTGAGACTCTTGGTGGAATCTCAACAAAACTCATTGAAAGAAATACCACTATTCCTACAAGAAAGAGTCAAATCTTCTCAACAGCTGCTGACGGACAAACTGCCGTTTCAATTCACGTTCTTCAAGGAGAGCGGGAGATGGCTTCTCAAAACCGAACATTAGGTAATTTCGATCTCATTGGAATTCCTGCTGCTCCACGAGGAGTCCCACAAATTGAAGTTGCATTTGATATCGACGCAAATGGAATTGTCCACGTCAGTGCAAAAGATTTAGGAACTGGTAAAGAACAAAAAATTAGAATTGAATCTTCCTCAGGTCTCTCAGAAAACGACATTGATCAGATGGTGAAAGATGCCGAGATCCATGCCGAAGAAGATAAAAAAGAGCGTGAAAGAGTTGAAGTTCGCAACGAGGCAGATAGCCTACTGTACTCAACAGAGAAATCTTTGAAAGAGTATGGCGATAAAATCTCCGAAGAAGAGAAATCTGCAATTGAAAGTGCGATGGAGAGCTTGAAAGAAGCGATGTCTTCAGGTAGTGTCGAAGAAATTAAGTCGAACACTGAGGCACTCCAACAAGCCGCTTATAAACTCGCTGAAGAGATGTATAAAGCCACTGCAGCTGAAAGTGCCGAAGATGAAGAAGCACCACAAGATTCTACTGATCACGGTGATGATGTAGAAGATGCCGACTTTGAAGTTGTCGACTAATAGCTCGAAATAAAGGAAGTGTTGCACCGTGGCTAAACGGGATTATTACGAAGTCTTGGGAGTCTCAAAACAAGCCTCCCAAGATGAGATCAAAAAAGCATATCGAAAACTAGCAGTAGCAAACCACCCAGATAAAAACCCTGGCAATAAAGAGGCTGAAGAGCGCTTTAAAGAAGCGAGTGAAGCTTATGAAGTACTCAGTGACTCAGAAAAGCGTCAAGCATATGACCAATACGGTTTTGCCGGTGTCGATGCTGGGGGACCCCAAGATTACACCAACGTCTATCGTGACTTTAGCGATCTCTTTGGCGGCGGAGGACTTGGAGATATCTTTGACCAATTCTTTGGAGGTGGAGGAGGTTCTTCTCGCGCTTCTCGTGGTCCTGCCTCTGGTGCTTCTTTACGATACGATGTCACCATTGACTTCAAAGAAGCTGTCTTTGGTACAAAAGTAGAAGTCTCTTACACCCACCAAGTTCACTGCTCCACTTGTAAAGGATCTGGAGTGAAAGATGGATCGGGTAAAAAAATGTGTCCCACCTGTAACGGTGTGGGCCAAGTGAGACGTAATTCGGGCTTCTTTTCGATAGCTTCTCCTTGTCCCACCTGTGGTGGTGAAGGATATATCATAGAAAATCCCTGTAATGAGTGTCACGGAACTGGCTTAATGCGGAAAAAACAGAAACTCAATGTTACTATTCCTGCCGGTGTCGATACTGGAAACAGAATAACTCTCTCAGGTATGGGAGATGCTGGACCTAATGGAGGACCATCTGGGGATTTATATGTCTATGTGAATGTCCGTCCCCATCCATACTTTGTCCGTTCAGGCTTCGATTTATATACTCAAATCCCTATCTCTATGACTCAAGCAGCTTTAGGAGCTGAAATTGAAGTGATGACTATTGATGATGTGAAAGTGAAGGTGAATATCCCATCTGGAACTCAACATGGAAAAGTGCTTCGCCTGAGAAACAAAGGGGTACCTCGATTGCGCAGTAGTAGTGATCAACGAGGAGATCAATACATCAAAATAGTAGTAGAGATTCCAAAGCGATTAAGTCGAGAAGCGAAAAAAATCTTAGGAGAACTCTCTAAAGAGATTGGTGAGAATACAAATCCTCAGCCAGTCCCCTTTACCGAATAAAGGGGGTTTTTGATTATGGCTAAACGAATCATTGGGTTTCATGCAATCGAAGAGAATCTCAAAACAGCGGCTAAAGGCTCAGTGTTATATCTCCAGCACAATCCCAATAAGAGGCATCTTCAATTAGAGCAACAGGCAAACGAACGCCGCATCAAAGTACAAACAGTCTCTACCCAAGAGTTAGACTCTCTCTCATCAAGTAGTGATCATAAAGGGGCAGTACTTGTTCTTGTTGCCTCATCACAGCGTAGGATTCGCTCTTTAGATGAGCTCATTGAACATGTAGGAGAGAAAGAGCGCTCATTAGTAGTACTATTAGATGGGATTACTGATGTTCAAAACCTGGGTGCTATTATGAGAAGTGCTGATCAATTTTCAGTCGATGCAGTGATTATCCCCCAAAGAAGAAGTGCCCAAAATAATGAGACAGTGATGAGAATTTCTAGTGGTGCTGCACGGTATGTTCCTCTTATCAGTGTGACTAACTTAGTAAGAGAACTTGAGTTTTTACAAAAACAGGGATATTGGGTATACGGAGCTGATATGAGTGGAACTTCAATCGCTGAGACATCATTTGCACCAAAGAGTGTTATTGTGATGGGCTCAGAAGGAGAGGGACTCGGTCAATTGGTACATAAACGGTGTGATCACATTATCTCAATTCCAACAAGTGGACATATTGATTCATTGAATGTGTCTGTAGCTACTGGAATTATCCTTTACGAATATCGTAGGCAGAACTCTTAGTTCTCGAAAAACTTATTTCCAATATCTTTTCGGTACCAAGAACCCTCAAATTGAACATTGTCTATGTAGTTATATGCTTGTTTATTTGCCTCAATAATATTAATGCCAATACCAACGACAGTGACGTTTCTTCCTCCGGTGGTAACAGCCTTTCCCTCTTTCTCCATTACAGCACCGTAGAATACTTTTGGCATGGTGTGTAGCAGATTTGTTGCCAGTAATCTGGGTAGAGGCTTCAGTGTTTTTCCTAATACAGGATGTTCTGGATATCCTTCACTTGCAACAACTACAGCAACAGCCGATTTCGATGAGACTTCTAATGTACACTCATTGAGTGTGTTCTCTTTCATTGCCTGAAGAAGATCAACGATATCAGATGTTATAAGAGGGGCAATAGCTTGAATAGCGGGGTCGTTAAATCGGACGTGGTAATCGACTAAGATAGGCCCATCATCAGCTAAAATAACACTAAAGGTTAACACCCCTTTGTAGGCAAATTTCTCAACACGCATTCCATGTAGTGTAGGTTCAATAATACGATCGACTATCTGTTGTTGAACATGAGCTCTCAGAGGTACAGGACAAATAGAGCCCATTCCACCAGTGGGAGCTCCCTCTTCCTCTTCTTCACTTTTAGTGTATTCACTGGCAATAGGGAGAAGCAAATAGCCGTTGTTATCGGTAAAAACTGTAATCGTAATAGGAAGACCGTCGACATGATCTTCAAGTAACAGGGTATCGGTTTGAAGCATCTTCTTACCAAAATCCATCAACGTGTCGTAATCACATGAGTCGACCATGATTCTTGAAGGTGCTAAGGCGTTACTTTTTAAGACAAATTTCCGTTTTGGATGTTTCTTTAAATACTCAGAAAGGGTGTTCTCATCTTGAAACAGTTTGTATGGAGGGGTAGGGATGTTGTGTCTACTGGTAAATGTTCGGGCAAAGTTACGATCTCCCTCTAAAATAAGGGCATTACCTGGGGCGCCGAATGTCTCAATTCCCCGTTCATTGACGTAATCAATAACACCAGTGAACAAAGGTGCTTCAGTTCCAACAAACACATAGGTAATGCCGTGAGTCTTACACGCTTCGTATACCGACTCGGGTGATGAAGGGTCTACCTCTGGAAGATTTATAGCAATTTCACTTGTGCCGACATTACCTTGAGCAACATACAGACCTTTCACAAGCTTACTTTGGGAGAACAGCCACGTCATTGCGTGATCTTTTGCCCCCGATCCTAAGACTAGAACTCTCATGGACTCTCCTTGTATGAACACTCAAAAATTACCATGTATCAAAGAATAAGGTCAACTCTCGCTCGATGAGAGGATGTTTTGCACGACTCTCTCATAATCTTCAAAGGTAATACTCATCACCAATTGCTGTCTTGCTAAAGAGGCGTTGGGAAGGCCTTTTAAGTATCCTGGGGCATGCTTACGCATTAACTTACAAGAAGACTCTTCTCCCACATCTTTTGCTAACAGCCTAAGATGACGTAACATCATCTCGAGCTTTGCCTCACGTGTAGGTGGGTGATATGGTTTGTTTGTAAAAAGAGTTTTCGCCTCTTCAAAGATATATGGATTTCCCATAGCGCCTCGAGCAAACATCACACCATCGACTTGAGTCTCTTTGAGCATAGCTAGAGCATCTTCTCCACTAAAGAGATCTCCTGATCCAAAAAGGGGAATGTGTGGTGATCTTTGATGTATCCTCTTTTTGAGATCGCTTAAAGCTGACCAATCAGCGACTCCTGAATACCCCATAGCACGAGTACGGGCATGCATACAGATCATATCAACACCAGCATCAATTGCAGCATCACTAGTCTCATCGTAGTTGATTGATGAACTATCCCACCCAAGTCGTATTTTCACCGAAACAGGTAAGTCCGTATATGTTTTTAATGCTCGTACAATTTCATAGATCTTTTGAGGCTCTTTTAATAAGGCCGAACCGGCTCCTGTTTTTACCACCTTCGGAACGGGACACCCACAGTTAATATCGACAGCAGATGGGTTGTAGGCCAATAGGTTATCGACGCTTCGTTTAATGACCTCAGCATCTCCCATAAAGAGCTGAACAGCAAGAAGCTGTTCGTTATCTGCTCTTCGTAATAAGGCTTTTGTAGGACCATTATTTCGAGCAAGCCCCTCACCACTGACCATCTCGGTATAGGTGAGAGACGCCCCCTTATCGACACACAAAGAGCGAAATGATCGATCGGTGTATCCTGCCAACGGGGCTAAAAAGAGATTTCCATCGACTGTTAATGAGCCGATGGAAACTGGGTGAAACAGAGCATGTTCTTCTTTCATAGTAGTTATGCATCAAGGGGAAGGTGAAATGCTCTTAAGCTGTTTTCAAATAAAGCAGCTGCGGTCTCTTCTAAGGAGAGCCCTTTGAGATCTGCAACAGCTTGAGCAGTCTCTACTAAATATGCTGGTTTATTTCTCTTCCCTTTATATTTAGCGGGGACCATAAATGGACTTTCACTCTCAATTAAGATCCGATCTAATGGAAGATGTTCAATAGTTTGGTGAAGATGCTTCACATTTTTGTAGGTAATGTTACCAGCAAAAGAGAAGTACATCGGTAAATCTAAAGCCTCGTGGGCAAATTCCCAATCCTCACTGTAACAGTGGAAAATTCCACCTTTCTCTCCCAATCGGGTTTTTAAGATATCTAAAATATCTCTTCCAGCTTCTCGGTTGTGGATAATCACAGGGAGCTCTAAAGAGCGCGCTATATCGAGTTGACGAATAAAAAGCTCAACTTGGGAGTTTTTATCTCCGTAATTACGATAATAGTCCAATCCCATCTCACCAATGGCAACAATACGATCTAATGTTGCAAACTCTTGTAGTCTCGATTCCCAGTTTAATCCTGGGTTCACCACCTCTGATGGAGAGACACCTACGGCATGGTAGACGTTTGAGGCAGTCTTTAAGTTATTATAGACCTCTTCAAAATCGTGAAGGCTGTTACAAATACTGACAATATGGGCAACATGTTTTCTTCTTGCGAGTTGGATAATGAGTAGTTGCTCCATCTGATCTTCATGAATCAACCCGATGTGGGCGTGAGTATCAAATAATTTCATGGTTATTTTCCTAAATATGATGAGTTTCTGTCACCGAGAATACAACACGAAGATACCACGAAGATACACCATCGTCAAGGTGAATCGTATTTGACAAGGCTCGATGCATGTGGTAATTTGAACGAGAAATCATGCAACTAAGACGTTTCTACTTAAGTAGATAGGAATATAGATGAAAAAGAACCACAAAGGGCAAAATGAGTCTTTAGAGGCTACAAATAGCCAACCAGAGACGAAACGACCCGATTATGGATACGTATATATAGTTAAAAACCCCTCTTTAAATGAGTTTTCGACATGTGCCTCGGAGAAGCCGTTAAAGCGGGGAGCCCATGTTATTAGCCCAACTCGATATGGACTCGATTATTCGGTTGTTGTTGCCCCTGCACGAACGAACAATTCGTATGAACCTGGGTCGACTCATATTCATGGAGCGTGTGTCCACTTTGAACATGATTCTGATACAGATTCTCATTCGTGCCCTCACAGTGCCATCACACAAGAAGGAGAAGAGGAGGCAATTCTCATTAAAGAGGATGCCGACTGGATTGAACGTGTTGCGACAAAAGAGGATTATGAGCGCTACTTAGAGCTCCTCTCTATGGAAGATGAGGCTCTTATCTTATGCCGAGAGAAAATCCAAGAACATAACTTAGAGATGAAATTAGTGGCAGCTCACTATCTATTTGGAGATCCTAAAATTATCTTCTTTTTCACTGCTGCGAACAGAGTCGACTTTAGAGAATTAGTAAAAGATCTCGTCTCTATTTTTAGAATTAGAATTGAACTGAGGCAAATTGGGGTACGAGATGAGTCGAGACTACTCGGAGGCTTAGCGGTATGTGGGCGTGACTTTTGTTGTCACGGTATTACTGATAAGATGAACCCTGTCTCTATTAAAATGGCCAAAGAGCAAAACCTCTCTTTAAACTCGACCAAAATTTCAGGTCCATGTGGACGCTTGTTGTGTTGTTTGTCGTACGAATACGATTTTTATAACGAAGAGAAGAAACGATATCCCTCAGAAGGGAGTCGATTAAAAATACAAAATGAATTGATGAGAGTCACTGAAGTGAATATCTTATCAAAGACACTATCGCTTTCTGGACAACAGGGACGATATTTGACAATTCCACTCTCATCTGTTGCATATAATAACGATAATTCGAGATGGGAGATTGATCAAACTTTCATTGATGAATTTCTATCACTTTGAGAGTTGCCATCATATTGACCGATTCTAGGGAGTGTGATAATTTGTGTATCCGTTGGTTCAGAGATACAAGTAATTCCCTTGAACTTATATAATTGAGAAACCTTTGGAGGTATCACGTGGGAAAAAGTGGTTCGGCTGCTAAAAGAGAGCGCCAGAATAAAACTCGGAGAATGCGCAATAAAGAGACGAAAAGCGCGGTCCGAACAGCAGTCAAGAAATTCCAAATTGCTCGGAATTCTGAAGATACAGTAGTAACAAAAGAGAAGTTTGATCTTGCTATTAAATTACTCGACAAAGCTGGTACCAAAGGGGTGCTCCACAGAAACACTGTAGCGAGAAAGAAATCACGCTTACAAAAGCAATATAATGCCTTAACTGTTAGCGAATAATTAGGAGAGTGGCAATGGCAACAAAAAAATTGACTAAAGCAGAGATTATAGACAATATTCAATCGAAGCTTGAGCTCAATCGGCCAGATGTCCACGCTGTGATTGATGAATTCTTTGAGGAGATTAAAGAAGGTCTTCAAGAAGATCGCATCATCGAGCTACGTGGTTTTGGTACTTTCGAAGTGAGAACAAGAAGGGGTAGAGAGCGAGCTCGAAACCCTAAAACTGGAGATTTAGTTGCTGTCGATACCCACGGGGTCGCAGTCTTCCGTCCAGGTAAAGAGTTAAAAGATCAAGTTTGGGACTTACGTCAACACGACGAGGAGTAACCATACAAAGTGGACTTATATCAAAGAAGGAAAGTAGCTTCCTATATAGTTGAAATCCTCACACTATTAGGAACTGCCCTCATCTATTCTTTTGCATTCCCAGGATTCCTCACAAAAGGTGGCATCGGAGTCATTGCGTTTTTCGCATTGATTCCCTTGTTTGCCGTCATTCGTACAACTTCTTGGCAAGCAACCCCGTTATATGGGTTTTTATTTGGGTTCACTTTTTACACACTTTTTAACTATTGGTTAACAACATTTCACCCATTAGCCATTCTCATTGTTCCTATTATTAAAGGTGGAGAGATGATTCTCCTCTTTCCTTTGTTAAAAGCGAGTGATCGATGGTTTAAGCGATACGGATTTCTTGTTCAAAGCATAATATGGGTAGCTTATTCGTACCTTAGTCAAACGTGGTTTGCTGGGTATCCTTATGGAACAATCAGTAGTGCAGTGTACAACTACACCCCTTTTATCCAAATAGCAGAATTTTCTGGCATTTGGCTCATTACAGGGGTGATGATTTTACCTCAAGCACTCTTTGGTCGGTACCTTGGCGATTGGAGTCGTGGTGTCAAAGAGCCATTACGCCTCTTTATTCAACGATATAGAGTAACAGCTGTATCCTATGCAGTGGTATTTGTAGCTATATGGATTTTTGGCTTTATCTCTATTGGAATGTGGAATAACAAACAAAGTGATCTCACCTGGAGAGTAGCCACAGTACAACACAGTGCCGACTCATGGAAAGGTGGATATGATACTTACAAACGAAACTTTAACAACCTTCGAACAATGAGCCTACAAGCTCTCAGTGCTCAACCTGATATGATTATTTGGAGTGAGACTGCCTTTGTCCCCTCAGTATATTGGCATACGACCTATCAAACTGATGAGAAGACAAAAGATCTTGTTGAGGAGTTTGTCGATTTTGGAAAATCTCTCCCAGTTCCTCTACTTACAGGAAACCCTGAAGGTGTAGTCGAAGATGAAACGTTACCACCACTGTTAAGTGATGGGTCGTGGAATCGTAAAGATTACAATACGGTCATCATGTTTGAAAACGGTGAGATTAAAGAAACGTATCGAAAACAACACCTTGTCCCTTTTACTGAACACTTCCCATATGAGAAAACCATGCCTTGGTTATATAGACTTTTACTTGCCAACGATTATAACTGGTGGGAGAAAGGGTACGACCCAGTCGTCTTTGAAACCGATCAGGGAGTCCGTTTTTCAACGCCGATTTGTTTTGAGGATGTTTTTGGATACCTCTCTGCTCGATTTGTCCGCGCTGGAGCTGATGTGATTGTGAATATGACAAACGATAGTTGGTCAGGAGCAGTCTCAGCTGAGATGCAACACCTTGCTTTGGCTGTATTTAGATCAGTAGAGAATAGAAAATCGACGATTCGTGGAACAAACAGTGGTATGACTGCCCTTATTACTCCGACAGGAAAAATTGTTGACCCGATGGAGCCTTTTACAAGAGGGTGGAAGATCTACGAAGTTCCCACTTTTACTTCAAACAAACACACAATTTACACTCGATATGAAGATATCTTAGCATTTGTTGCTGTCTATCTCTCGGTAGCCCTTTTACTATTTGGTGCTGTAAAGCAGATTATTCATACAATAGGAAAACGACGTCGTGGCTAATGGGAAACTCACTGTCTCACTCTATATTATTGGAACCGAGTTGACTCGCGGAATTATCTCAGATAAACATGGTCAACTGCTCTCCAAAGAGTTAACAACATTGGGTTATGAGATCAATCGAATGATTATGGTTCCCGATGATGGATCGATTGCACCATTGTTGCAACAGTGTATCAAAGATACCGATATCGTCATCCTCACTGGGGGGTTGGGACCTACAAGTGATGATATGACTCGCCAAGTCGTTGCTGACATCGCCCAAGTTCCATTAGTGGAAGACCCTGAAGCTTACGCTATGTTGTATGAGCGCATTGGGGAGAGAATTCATGGGGCAAACAGGCGCCAAGTGATGATTCCTCAAGACTTTCATCCAATTCCAAACCCAAAAGGGACAGCGTGTGGCTTTTGGGGTGAATTTGATTCCCACGGTAAAACTGTTCGTTGTTTCGCTCTTCCAGGACCCCCTTTTGAGATGCACCACATGCTCTATAACTATGTTCTTCCCCAACTCTCTGCATTTATCGGTCACCAAGGAGAGGGGCGTAGTGAGTTCTCCTGTTTTCTCACTCCCGAATCAAAATTAGAAGAGATGTGTAAAGAGCATGCACGAGATGGAATTGTATGGGGAACACGAGTGCAAGAACACCGCATTAGCCTCTATCTAAATGGGGCACAAAATTCTTCTCGAAGTGCCATGGGAGAGGCAATATCTGACTCACTTGGTAGAGGCTTACTGTGGGAAAAAGATATTGAGGCAGTCGACCTCGTTGTAGATATACTAAAAGAGAACAACTTGAGTATCAGTTGTGCCGAGTCATGCACTGGTGGTTATGTTGGTAAGTTACTTACCGAACAAAGTGGAAGTAGCTCCTATTTTTGGGGCTCTTTAGTCACCTATGCCAATGAGGCAAAAACAAAGATTCTTTCAGTTAAAGAAGAGACTCTTCATACCTATGGAGCTGTCAGTGAACAAACAGCCATTGAGATGGCACGAGGGGCTTTAAAACTCAGTGGTACCGATGTGGCTATCTCAATTACTGGAATTGCTGGCCCTGATGGGGGAAGTGATGAAAAGCCGGTAGGAACCCTCTGTTTTGGATTTGCCTCAAAGAGTGCTCCAAGTACAGCCGTGACACTCTCATTTACTACCTATGGGAGATCATCCGTTCGAAGAAGAGGGGCTGTTGCCGCTCTGATACTCTCCTACTTCTATGTAAAAGGGGAGCAGTTGCTTGACATCATTCAAACGTGGCAATATATTTAATATATCCAGCAGGAGGTTGTTTCCCCACAAAATAACAAGTGATCCTGCAAAATCGTGTTACATACCATACAAAATTGAAGTTGTGTTTATGTAATTCCTTGGAGAATATCAATGACATTAAAAGTAGAAGATGGGCCCGATGTAATCGAGACTTCTGTCGAGTTGAGTGAAAAACAACAACCAGTGCAGGCTGTTGTTAAGCGAAAAACTACAGAGGAACAAACACCTGCTGTTTCTGGTGAACAAGAAAGCGGACCCAAAGAACCAAGAGCTCTCCCTAAAAAGAGAGGGAAAGTAACTAAAAAAGGGCCTGCTAAAAAAGACGAAGCAGCCGAAGGTGCTACTAAAAGAGCACCACAGCAAACCAATCGATATCGATCGAACCAAAACAAAGGGCGATTAAATAACCGTCCTAATGAAGAACCTATAGTTGAAGCTTCCATAGATGATCCAAACGCTCCTCGTTTACACGTTAATGATTTAACGATGATGACGATGCCCGAATTACGGGCCAAAGGGGAGAGTTTTGATATCTCTAGTGAGACCATTTTAGGTCTCAAACGACAAGAGCTTATTGTTGAAATCTTAAAAGCCCACAGTATGATCGGTGGTGTTATTGTAGCGTATGGAGCTTTAGAAATCTTACCCGATGGATACGGCTTTTTACGCTCCCCACAGAATAACTACCTCAGTGGTCCAGAAGATGTCTATGTTTCTATCTCTCAAATTAAGGCATTAAGTCTTAAAACAGGTGATACCGTTGAAGGTCAAATTAGACCTCCTCGGGATGCTGAGCGCTATTTTGCCCTCATTCGAGTTCAATCGGTTAACTACGATAAACCTGAAATAGCGCGCACCCGTGCAGCATTCGATTCACTAACCCCTTTATACCCTGATCAAAGATTAAACTTAGAGACTAAAGAGGGAGACATTTCCACACGAATCATCAACCTCTTTTGTCCGATCGGAAAGGGACAACGAAGCTTAATTGTGGCACCCCCTCGTGCGGGTAAAACAATCTTAATGCAAAAGATTGCCAATGCAATTACAGAAAACCACCCTGAAGTTTATTTGATGGTTTTGTTAATTGATGAACGACCAGAAGAGGTCACCGATATGAGAAGGACAGTCAAAGGAGAAGTTATTGCCTCCACATTTGATGAACAAGCTACACGCCACGTCTCAGTTGCTGAGATGGTCATTGAAAAAGCAAAACGTCTTGTTGAACAAAAAAAGGACGTGGTGATTCTCCTTGATAACATTACCCGATTAGCTCGTGCTTATAACCAAACCGTCCCCGCTTCCGGGAAAATCCTCTCTGGTGGAGTAGACTCAAATGCACTACATAAACCAAAGAGATTCTTAGGAGCAGCTCGAAATATTGAACACGGTGGATCTTTAACCATCATAGCAAATGCATTAATTGAGACGGGTTCTAGAATGGATGAAGTTATCTTTGAAGAGTTCAAAGGAACTGGAAATAATGAGATAGTGCTAGATCGTCGAATGGCTGAACGCCGGCTCTTCCCTGCTCTTAACATTAAAAAATCTGGGACACGACGTGAAGATTTGCTTCTTACCGAAGAGGAGTCTGCAAAAATCTGGGCTCTTCGAAATGCCATTAACCCAATGGAAGATATAGAAATAACAGAGCTTCTCATTGACAAAATGAAGAAAACAAAGAATAATGAAGCGTTTTTACGTTCTATGAATACAGGCGTGATGTAATTGAATATGAATCTCTGTCAAGGCACAGACCGTAGCAGAGGTTAGCAGATAGACAAAGGAGTTTTATATGAAAGCGGGAATCCACCCTAAATATGAACTAATTAAAGTAACATGCGCGTGCGGCAACGAGTTTGAAACTAAGTCGACAGCTCGAAGTCTT
Organism: Sphaerochaetaceae bacterium; assembly: GCA_041655255.1. Taxonomy (GTDB): domain Bacteria; phylum Spirochaetota; class Spirochaetia; order Sphaerochaetales; family Sphaerochaetaceae; genus JBBAFS01. The sequence goes on along the minus strand of JBBAFS010000017.1, from coordinate 13,134 downwards.
GATCTGGAAATTTGTAGTGCTTGTCACCCATTTTACACAGGGACCCAAAAGTTAGTTGATACAACAGGAAGAGTCGAACGATTCAAGAAAAAATACGGCCTAGCCGACTCTTAATCGGCCGAAATAATTTGAGAATAAGACCGCTTCGACACCCCGAGGCGGTTTTTATTTGCATTCTTAAAGCTCCTATCATACTATGAGAAGTAAAGGAATATATGAAGCAATTAGCCCTTCTCCACGAAAAAGAGTTTGATCAATCTCCTCATGTAGCGGTGACAGTTCCTGGGATGTACACCTTTATAGGGGAGTTTGCTGACTTGTGCAAAGGGTATACCCTCTGTGGACCTGCATCGACTTCTCTTTCAGTTTCTATCAGCCCACGACATGATCAAAGTGTTCGTCTTTTTATTGAACCGCTTCAAGAGCGTAAACGCTTTAGCCTTCAAGCCATAAAGTACCGTCGAGAGGATCGGTGGGCCAACTACGTGAAAGGAATCTTGTCAGTTCTCAATAACAGCGACTACAAAGTTGGTGGCTTTAACCTCACCTTTAGCGGGGATCTCTTATTAGGAGAGGGATCAGTAGTTCAAAGCGCTATGACCTTAGCAGCTACCTTAGCAATAAATGGACTGTTTCACCCCACTATCACCGCTAGTGAGAGTGCTATTATGAGTTATACAGCACTCTCTTCATTCGCTGGTGTCGATTGTAGGCTGGTCATGTTCTTAGCTATGCTTACAGCAAAAAAGAACACTCTTTTGTTGTATGATATCCAACAACTCAGTTACAAAGAGATTCCATTTAATATTGCAAAACTCGAATATGTCCCGCTCATTGTCGAAAGTAAGATTTCAAACCAAGCTCTTCAAGAGGAGTTACAACTTCGAAAAGATGAAGCCTTAGAAGCATTTGAGAAGATAAAACAGCAGTTTCCTTCTCGGCAAATCCGAGAACTCTCCGACCAAGAGATTAAAGAGTCAGCAACCTCTTTAGACGAAGAAGAGAAGAGGATGAGTATCTTCGTGTTAAACGAGAGTCGGCTTGCTAAAGAGGCAGCTACATTGCTTGAACAAAAAGATATGGTGCAGTATGGTAAAGTACTAAGTAGGGTACAATCTGGGTTACGAGACGATTTTGAGGTCACTTGCCCCGAAATTGATTGGCTCTCTAAACGTGCTTTGGAAACTTCAGGCAGTTTAGGGGCAACCATGATCACTACCGGTTTCAGTGGCACAATGTTGGTTCTCCTCTCCCAAGATGCAGTATCTCTCTACACGACTCGAATGGAGGAGTACGAACATATCTTTGGGTTTAGGCCACGGGTGAGAGTGTATCAACCAGCTGGACCGTATGAGATATTTACATATAACAGATGATAATCTTACTGACAAATGATGATGGGTACCAATCAGAGGGGATACAAGTTCTCGAAACCGTCTTTGTAGAGGCGGGTCATGAAGTGTGGGTAAGTGCCCCCTCAGATGAGAGAAGTGCCCAATCTCATGCTATGACCCTCCGAGGCGAGGTTACATTTACCCGTTTTGGGGAGCGCCACTACCACTGTAATGGAACTCCTGCCGACTCTATTTTATATGGTCTTCACGGAGGAGCGCTACCTGTGAAACCCGATGTAGTCATTTCAGGGATTAACCACGGTTACAATGTATCTACAGATATTATCTACTCAGGCACTGTTGGTGCAGCTAGAGAGGCTGCTTTAAGAGGATATCCTGGTATTGCTATTTCTGCTCGACGAGATCGTAAAACAAAACGTTTCCCCTTTACAGAAGCTGCAACGTTTGTTGCACAACATTTAGAGCTCTTTATCTCATTGTGTAATCGCCAAACTATTATAAACGTCAATGTCCCACCAAAACCCAATGGGGAGTGGAGAGTTGGTTCAGTAGGAAGACTCGAATATTTTGATATTGTTGAAAAAAGTTCAACAAACGCATCAACAAGTTACGATGCCTCTTCAACGCAAGTTGGTCTTGCTTATGTGGGAGCCGATGCAAATGGAGTTTCTATTGGCGAAGAGATCTCACTCTCGATTACCAGTAGTAGTCCTCCTTACCATTTCCACGGTTCACTTGAAACCGATTATAAGTTGCTACATGAAGGATATATCTCAGTGACACCAGTGGCAGTACTTCCAGCTATCGATGAAAAAGCTGCTCACACACTAGTCGCTCTCTCTCATAAGGAGCGAGTATGAACTTATTATACTCAGCAAAATGGGAGGCGAGGTGCCACCGCTGTGGCTTATGTTGCCATGAAAAAGTGGTCACAGAAGACTTGGTTATCTACGACCTTGACTCATATTGCCAATTTTATGACCCCAATAAAAAAATCTGTACAGTGTATGAACAGCGGTTTAAAAAACAGAGTCGTTGTCAACGAGTAACCCGATGGAGGGCGATGTTTGCCCCATATCTTCCACCTGAGTGTGGATATGTTCAATGGGCAAAGAAACGAAACTTACGATGGGCGAAACAGCGAAACATCCGCTTTATTCATCAACACCGAGGGACTACCTCAGACGAAGACCCAGAACTCTCTTTTGTATAAGTAGTCGGTCACTTGACCGTGGAATGTTAAACTACCTATGTTAATCAAGAGAGAGAGGAAATGAGAACAGTATATTTAGATAATAATGCAACTACTCAGATGGCTGACGAAGTCATCAAAGTGATGAAAGAGACTTTTGAATTATATGGAAATGCGTCGAGTATGCACGCTTTTGGTCGAGGAGCTTCACAAAAGATCGAAGAAGCTCGCACCAATGTCGCCCATATGTTGAATGCAGAGCCTCACGAAATTATTTTTACAAGCGGGGGAACCGAATCAGATAATGCAATTTTCGCCCTTGCTCGAGATATGATCGACGAGGGGTCTCAGAAAAATCGAATTATTACCACAACTATTGAACATCCAGCAATTATTGAAACATGTCGTTATCTCGTTAAGAGAGGATACAAAGTCGATTATATCCCTGTCGATGTGACAGGAAAAATAGATATTGATGCGTATAAAGAGTTACTACGAGATGATGTTCTTTTGGTCTCAGTGATGGCTGGAAACAATGAGATAGGGACCATTCAACCGATTGAAGAGGTGACTCAATTAGCTAAAAAGTATGGAGCTTTAGTCCACACTGATGCTGTGCAAGCTATTGGGAAAATGGATGTTGATGTAAAGAGATGGGGAGTCGATTATCTTAGCATCTCAGCTCATAAGTTCTATGGACCCAAAGGGGTAGGTGCTCTATTTGTTAAAAAGGGAGCTCCATTTGGACCATTTGTAAAAGGGGGACATCAAGAAAATGGCCTTCGAGCTGGTACATACAATACGTGTGCCATCATTGGGATGGGCGAGGCTGCTAAACTTGTTATTAACGATGGAGATAAAGAGCGTAAGATGCTGTGGAAGTTACGTGAGAAACTCCGTAAAGGCCTTTTAGAAGCTATTCCCCACTCCATTATGAATGGACACCCCACAGAATCGTTGCCAGGGACACTGAATGTCTCATTTGCAGCAGCTGAAGGGGAGTCAATATTGTTAATGCTCGATCTTCATGGAGTAGCAGTATCAACAGGAAGTGCCTGTGCAACAGGATCTTTAGAGCCGAGCTATGTATTACTAGCTGCAGGGCTGAATGTCGAATTAGCACATGGATCGATTCGATTTAGTTTTGGACGATACAATACTGAAGAAGACGTCGACTATGTTTTAGAGATAATGCCGCCAATTATTAAGCGGTTAAGGGAGATTTCAACACGATGAGTACATCTGTTTGGGTATATACCGATAAAGTTAAAGACCATTTTATGAATCCTAGAAATGTCTGGGATGACGACTCTTATACTCCTGATGGTGATGGAACTGTTGGTTCCCTAGCATGTGGAGATCAGATGAGAGTTGGTATTAAAGTAGAGAACGATACAATCGTAGATCTTAAATGGCAAACATATGGGTGCGCTAGTGCTATAGCTTCAACGTCAATGATGAGTGAACTGGTGATTGGAATGACACTTGAAGAGGCATACATGCTCTCTCCTGAGAACATTACCGATAGTCTTGGGGGTCTTCCTGAGCATAAGTTCCACTGCTCAGTATTAGGTGATAAAGCCCTCAGAGCCTCAATTGATAACTATCTTGAAAGAGAGAATAGACCTAACACACTTAAAAGCAAGGTTGCTCGTATTATTTGTGAGTGTAAGAATATTACTGACCAACGAATTGAGGAACTTGTCAAATCGAAAGAGGCGACAACAATCGACGAGTTACGAGAAATTACCGGTTTTGGAACCGTCTGTGGATCGTGTAACAAAGAGGTGCATGAATTGTTTCATGAACTTCAACACATCTACGGAGTATAATTAATCATAAAACTCACTCTCTCCAATAAATTCACGAAGCAGTGAATCGCTGGGGACTAAGTGAGATGGGATAGGATAGACGTTTTCTAAGAACCGCAAAAGCCTTCGAGCCACAGGATAGGCATCGTAGGCTTCTGGTTTCACTGTTTTTAACAGAGGTTCAACATACGGTTTTAATACAGCCAACTCAAAATCGAGGGCCGAGTTAATCATAACATCGGCCTCATTTTGATGTGGGAAGATATGGGCAGATTCCCCTCTCTCCACCGATGGCCACATCTCTAAGGTTTGTTGAGCTGAAGTGCTTCTACTTGTATGATCTCGTACAATTCGACGTAAGATTCGGTTGTCAGTTGTTGAAATTCGGTTATGATCGTCTAAGTTTAATTGAGTAAGAGCAGAGATGTAAATCTTAAATGTACTGTGACGATCGATGTTAGGGACAAGACGTGGATTTAAGGCATGAATTCCCTCAATAACTAAGATGGTATTTTCAGTTAATTTAATTGGCTGATTCTCATAGTAGCGCCTTCCATCCCCATCAAAGCTGAAGCGGGGTAGATCGACTTCTTTATGGTTATACAGATCACGTAAGTTTGAACGAATTAACTCTAAGTCGAGTGCCTCAAGAGCTTCTAAGTCGGGTTTCCCTTCTTTATCCCTTGGTGCTTCACTTTTTGGACGATAGTAATCATCCAAGCTAATTTTAATAGGGTTGTATCCCAATAATCTTAATTGAATAGCGAGGCGGAGGCTAAAAGTTGTTTTTCCCGAAGAAGAAGGACCAGCGATAAAGACAACTTTCACCTTCTTCTTTGCGTAAATCAAATCGGCAGCTTCGCTAATTTTACGGTGTTGAAGATCTTCATTCATCCGAATAAAGGTCCTTATTTCTGGTGAACCACAAATCTCGTTCATAGTACCTAAACAATCAACTTGAAAGTGAGATGCCCATCTTCGATACTCTTTGAAGACACTAAATAAGAGCGGGTTGTCCCTAAATGGGGCGATATATTCAAATTTGGAAGAGGTCAGTGGATAACGAAGGAGCATCCCTTCGTTTCCATAGTGACGTAACTCCCATACTTTGAGTAATCCAGTTCTCTGTAACAGTGGTTCATAAGCGATGTCGATAAATTCATTACACGTGTAAAGATGAACAACAGGATCATTGTGGTAATGAAGTAACTTTTGAGTTGCAATATACCCTTTTTGTTCAAAATAGTGGAGGCTCTGTTGGTACGATCGACGAACCATTTCGATTGTTGCATCTTCGTTAGCAAGACGCTTCATCTCATCAGAGAGCTGTTGAACATCTTCAACTTTCAGTTTCTCTACTCCATCATAGAAGAAATAAAATCCATCACCTAGGGCATGACCAATGACTAATCGTCTTTCAGGAAATATTCTCTCGCTAGCGTAAGCTAAGAGATAACTTAATGAGTGACGATAAATCCGCTTACCTATATCAGAGTGGAGGTGGACTGCTTCGATGACAGAATCGACTAAGATACGGGCCCCGAAGGGGAGAATATCGTTATTCATTCTTAGTGCAACGATTGGGTTTTCTTCGTACCTTTTCTCTCCAACCTCTTCGTGAAAGAAATCTCGAACAACATGTGAGACTAATATTCCCATACCCACTACGTGAGTTTTTCCATCTATTGTTAAGTTAATTTGTGGTGCCATACATCACTCCCTTAAGAGGTATTCTATCATAAGAATATCGATGGGCACAGAGAAGTAGACTCTGATTACCGTTGACTAGTGAGCTATAAGGCGTTTAGATTGATGAATATGAATACAACGAGGTTAGAACACACTGTAGCAATTGTAGATCTCACCACAAAGAGTTGGCATTTAGAGCACCTCTCAGAGAGTGTGTTGCATCGTTATATCGGAGGGGAGGCATTGAGTCTCTACCTCTATAAACAATACCAAGCACAAGAGCCTATTGTGTTCTCTCTTGGCCTATTAGCAGGGTCTTCGGTCGTTGGGACAAATCTTCTCTCAATAACAGCTCGCTCCCCACTGACGAACCGTATTGAAAGTGCAACTCTCACAACCCCAAGTGCCTCGTATTTAAGTAGTACACATATCCGATCGATCGTGTTGTTAGAAGCAGCTGAACAACATACTATTGTTGGCATAGAGAGAGACACCATTTCATTTCTTCCAGCAAAAGAGATTGAAGGTAAAAGAGTTAAAGAGAGTATCTCATACCTTCAGGCAAAAGGGTACGATGGCGTGTTAGCTATCGGTCCAGCGGGAGAAAATCAAAGCCCATATGCATCGATAGTCACTGAATCATACGCAACTGAACGAAAGGGATTCGGTTCACTACTTGGGCATAAGCACGTTAAAGCACTTTCGATAAAACAAGGAGAGGGTGGGTACCCTATTGAAGAAAACCCCTCTTTTGAAAAAGCGCATCAGCAGTTTCTTACACGCATTTCACGTAGTCCACTTTTGCATATGGTAGAACAAAAGGGGATGTTAGCCCTCATTTCCCAATTACACACACGTGGAGCTCTCTCTATTGAAGCGATGACTCACACATACGATAAGCGAATGTACCACTACAGTCCTAGTGAATATTATCGAAAGCAAAACACCATAGTGTTTCCCGATTATATGAGGGGAAGTAGTGTCTCAATTGATCTACTATCTCTTTTAGCATTAGGGCCAAATGTAGGAAACTTCGACTCTCAGATGGCCATCTCTTGGTGGAAAGAGTCGTGTGATCTTGGTTTGGATCCTGTTTCTATTGGAATGGTGATTGCCTCTTCTATGGACCATTTTCCACCACCGTATGAGGGAGTATCTTCTTTAATTGGGCTTATAGCTGGAGCTAATGATGTGAAGGTGTTTCACCACTGTAGCATAGATACATACCCACTTGCCCCCTTTAATCCGAAAGGGGGATGGGGAAATGCACTGTTGATGGGATTATATGAAGATGTTCCTCTCTTTGCTGAACTGATTCTACAATGGCTCCCTTCTCACTCACTTCGTTCGAAGGTGGAGCACGTGGTACTTCAAGAGAATTTACTCTCTGCTAGTCGCTCTTTTGGAATCGATGAGTATCTTTTTTTGACTCTTGCATATGAGGGGGAGTACCCGCGGTTGTTACGACCTATTAAGTGGGTATTGTCACGCTTTCCTATCTTTGTTTCCCACCTTGTGGATATGACATTTTTAGGAAAACTTTTTTCTCCTTTGTGTGATACATGCGATATGCCTGATGAAAAACTTATCGACATTGGAAGAAGAAGTATTGCCTTGAAGCGCCAATTAAACGCCCCTCACTATTATCCAGGGGTGATGCCCAGACGTTTTTCCTATATTGAAGAGGGAGATGATCCAACACAAAAGATTCTCCCGTATCGTGAATTAACTAAACGATATCAGTTTCAAAGAAAATTAGATGAAGCCCACTTAAAGGACTTTGAGGATGAGAAGTAACAAACATGTGCTTGTTGTAGTATTGTGCTTATCTCTGGTAGTGACTCTGGGCTCTCTTTTTGCCCACCATCACGACTCATCAATCTCTCTTATTATGTATAACGATGGCGTTACGTTAGGACTCTCTGAAAACCCCGATGATTTACGCTCTTATGGGATGGATGTGATTTACACCCACTTTGAGGGGTGGGTAGGAAAAGGGGAATTAAGTGGTCTTACGTATCGATTAGACCCGTCAGGTGGAACGCGATACGATGAGATTAGTTTTCTTGGTGGAAGGGAAGTCTCTCTTCCAATCAGCCGTGGAGATATACGAATTCATTCACACGTCTCTTTGTTAGCAGGGATTACACTTGCCGGAAACTTTGGTTTTCACTCAGCACAAAACTTTGTTCATGACACATTAGATATTCCATTAGTCCATTTTGGATACGATGAAGATACTATCAAAGTATACCCTCTATTGGATTTATGCCAAGCACTCGATGTAAGACAAGATACTCCTTGGTATAGCAGTAGTGAAGTTATTGTACGAGCCTCAGTGGAGGAACGTCTCTCCATAGGGTATGAGCAGCGTCTTGCAGCCTCGCTTCTTGTTGGTCATAGAACTGAGGGGTTAAGTGAATTTTTCCTGGGGCTGGGGTATACATGGAATGAACCTCTTGATCAGTGGCAAACCCATAAGGCGGTAAGTAATAAAGAGTCTGGTCTTACCGCAACAGCAAAAGGTCATATGGGGATGTTTGCCGCCTCGTATACATGGTATTTACAAACCAAACAGGGCTATGGTGGATTAGGACTCGATATTGGCATTAACGGACATGAGAAGTGGGAAAGAAATGACATTATTCTCTCAATTGGTCCCTTCTTTGGAGGAGGGATGATTGCTACCTCATTACGGTATTCTTTGTATAAAGAGTTAGGCTTTACGATACATAACTATTTTAAAATGATCCCAATCGATACAGAGGGGGTGCGTAAGCGGGAAAATATCTCAAGTTGGCTTTTAGGTATCGATTATGAAATTCCCCAATTAAGAACTTCATACCTACACACATTTGCCTCTACAGCATTAGGCTTTAAGCGATACCTCGTTACTGAAGTGGAAGAGACAGAGCGAAACACTACGCTCGATGAGGTTCGTTTCTCATCGATGATCAGTATTGGTGTACGTTTCTTATCTTCAGGGCAACTTCAGTATGGGGGAGTGGGGTATGGTCTTGAAGTGCAAGGTGGTCTCATTCTAAGTGATAACTCTAATCTCCCCTCATTGTTAGAGTTTACAGAGATTGCTCAACTATTTGTGATGGCTCGTATCACTATGGGTAGTAGATTATAAGGACAAATTTTCGTGTTCAATAATTTGTTTTGTTCGTAGGGTTTTAATCACGATTTTTTGTTCGTCGATTAATGCATATGAGGGTTCTCTCCCATCACGGGGGTAACTCAATGACCCTGGGTTTAAGATATATGGACCATGTTTCACTTTTCGTAGTGTAGCTACGTGGGTGTGACCGGTGACAAAAATATCTCCATCATGAAGATCAATGGGAAGAGCTCTCCAATCTGAGTAATAATCTCCATGACTCATTGCAACAGTCCGCTCTTTAATTTTTTGTACCGTTACGCGGGGTGCTACTTTAAAGCCAAAGCTCTGATAATCCCATGTAAGATCACAATTCCCTCGAACCATGACCAATGTATAAGGGAGGTTTTGAAGCAATACTCCAACCTCTTTTAATCCAACATCTCCAGCAATCAATAAAGCATCAACGTGAAGGGGTTCTATTTCAGTGAGGAAATATTGAAGAGCATGGCGGCTCCCATGGATGTCTGAACATACAGCCAGTTGTTTCATATAAAACAATGTAAGAAAACTATCGGCTAAAGTCGAGTGTTGCGGATAGCTAAAGTGTGAACTACACTCGTATCAGGAGATCATGATGAAAAAAGAAACGTTTATAGGCTCTAAGGGAAAAGAGATACACTACCGTTATTGGTTACCTGAAAACGACCACGTTATTGCGGTGGTCCATCTCTTTCATGGCATGGCAGAGCACTCTCTTCGTTATGATGAGTTTGCCCGTTATCTTAATAAGCTCTCAATTGCAGTGTATGCCCAAGACCATCGTGGGCATGGGATGAATATTGAAGGCTCAATTGCGGGTTGGTTTGCTTCTCACAAAGGGTGGCAGGTAGTTGTAGAAGATGGATATCTACTCTCTCAGGTGATAAAGGAGAGACACAGTGATGTTCCTTTGTTTCTTTTTGGCCATAGCATGGGCTCTTTTTTAGTCCGCTCTCTTCTCCCTTTACACCACCATCTCTATCACGGGGCAATTCTGAGCGGCACAGGTTCTTCGCAAGGAATCAAAGGTGCAGCAGGGTCTATAGTGGCAGCTCTTCGTTCAATTGTACGAGGAAAAGACCCCGATCATATGTTAGATAAGTTAAGTTTTGGCCATTTTAACCGCCCATTTGAACCAGCACGTACTGCATTTGATTGGCTGAGTAAAGATGAAGCTAAGGTAGATCAATACGTTGAAGACCCTTGGTGTGGTTATGTGTGTACCTCAACGTTCTTTAGAGATCTGCTTAAAGGAGTCTCTCTTGCTAACAATAAGCGCTATGCATCGTTTATCCCCAAAGAATTCCCCCTGTTTATCATCAGTGGGGCTAATGACCCAGTAGGCGATTTTGGTAAGGGAGTTGAAAAAGTGGCTAAGATGTACCAAAAAGTAGGGATGATGGATGTTGTGTTGAAGTTGGTAAAAGCAGGGCGACACGAAATTCTTAATGAGACGAACCGAAAGGAGGTCTATACAGACATTGGATCGTGGCTTCGTAGTCATCTCTCTTGAGAGCTCCACCAAACAATGGTAGTATCACCAACAATGAGTGAGAGGTGAACGCCATGAGAGAGATGCTTGTAAAGGAGAACTCAAAGGTTCGAAAGGTATGGACATTCATTGAGGTGTGGTTTGGGAAGTCTAACAACGACCGTATCACAATTCTCGCCAGTGGAGTTGCTTTTAGCACCCTCATCTCAATTGTTCCATTTTTCTCATTCTTAGTCGCTTTTCTCTCCTTGTTTGATATGCTTCTACCTTTCTTCTCTCTCATAAACGAGGTCTTTGCCTCCATTTTTGGAGAAGCTGCTGGAGGGGAACTCGCTCGGATGATTCGTAATTTTACGATGAATGCTCGAGGTCTTGGTGCATTTGGATTAATCTCCTTTTTAGTGACATCATTATTGTTATTAAACAAAGTGTGGTCGGTGGTGAATCAGATTTATCGATCAAACTTTAATTCAGTGAATGTCGTGAAGCGTTCAGCGGGGTTTCTTACCGCATTGGTAGTAGGTGCTATTTTATTAGGAATCTACTTCAGTGCTAAATCACTGATGAGTTCGTGGTTCTCCTCTTTACTCGGGTGGAATTTATCTGCAACATTCTTTACGAGCTTTATTCAGATGTTTATCCCCTGGGTTGCAGGGTGGGTCTTTTTGTTCTTTATTATTACTTCAGCTCCAAATGCAAAAGTTGATCGAATCAGTGCTACCATCGGAGCTTTAGCAGGAACTGTTGGTACTATTATTGTCAATGCACTGTTTTCAACTCTGATTTCAAATCTTATTGGCTACTCTGTTATTTACGGTTCATTTGCTGCAGTGTTTCTCTTTTTAGTGTGGGTCTACTTTTTATGGGTTGTAGTTTTAGGGGCTGTTGAGGTGAGTTATATCCACCAATATCAACCAGAGAAAGAGACCATTAAAAAGCCTGTCTCCCCATCAGATCAAGTCTCAAATGGGATTAATGTGATGATGATTATTGCCAAGAGGTATCGCCAAGGGGAGGGAGAAACACGTATTCGTGATTTAGCACAAGTGTTACTACTGAATGAACGTCAGCTGTTCTCCATTTTAGATGAGTTATCTCAACTCTCTTATATCATTGCCACAAATAATTTTAGATCTGCATTTATTCCTGCTCGTCCATTAGAGGATATAATTGTTGCAGATTTAGTCTCTTCTTTGTATGGCAAAGGTGGTTCGCTTAATGATTCAATAGGAAGTGATGTAGCTCGTAGGTTTGAACTAGAAGGCCTTTTATCACTAAAAGGCCTTTCGATTGATCAATTGTTAACCCAAAGCGACGTCTAATATCATCATCACGGTAAAGCCGATAATAGTCCCAAATGTTGCTAAGTGTGTCCCTGTGTGGTTTTTTCCCACTTGAGATTCGGGAATAAGCTCTTCAACTACAACATAGATCATTGCTCCAGCAGCAAAGGCTAATGCATAAGGTAAAATAGGTTGCATGCTGGTTACCAGGTAAGCTCCTAACACTCCTGCAATTGGTTCCACAACTCCAGAAGCTTGTCCGTAGAAAAAACTCTTAGATCGTGAAAGTCCCTCTCTTCTGAGGGGAATAGAGACAGCTGCCCCTTCGGGGAAGTTTTGTATTCCAATTCCTATAGCTACTGCAACAGCTCCGAGAATCGACATTCCTGCTTGCCCACTAGCTGCAGCACCAAAGGCGACTCCAACAGCTAAACCTTCAGGAATATTGTGCAGCGTAATTGAGAGGACTAATAACATACTACGGCGTAAGTTCGTCGGAATTCCTTCTGGGGTATCTCCCTTTTTAGAATCGAGGTGTAAGTGGGGCATCAATTCATCAGCTAACCATAAAAATGCAGCCCCTGCTAAAAATCCTAAAGCGGCAACCAACCATGGAGGAAGGGGGGAGAATTCTGCAGCCATCACAATTGCAGGGTCTAATAAAGACCAAAAGCTCGCAGCAATCATCACTCCACTAGCAAAGCCAAGCATCATATTAAGTGCATGTTGTTTAATCTCTTTAAAGAAAAAGACTAACGCTGCTCCAAGGGCAGTGGTGGCCCATGTCCCTAACGTAGCTATAAGAGCCATAAGTTCTGGCTTAGTGAGTATGCTATTCATCAAAACCTCCACTGATTGTCCATTTCTTAAACTCATTGTAGTATTGGTAAAAGAGTGTGGTCAACACTCAAGGAAGGTAATTTGTGGATACTATGAGCTTTGAAGTGATCGATACTCTTCTCTATCCGGGTATGCCCGACCCTCTTGATCGTAGTGGTGGTGCGTGGAATTGGGAAAAAGAGCACGTGACAGCTTTTGAACAAATTGATCCCCACAATGCCCACGGAGAAGGGTTTTTACATTTCCCATACGCTTTAGCTGTGTATAAAGAACAAGAGCATGTGATGAGTGTTGTCTTAGAACAAACTGACTACCGTCAGTTATCTT
>JBBAFS010000016.1:0-27709 GCA_041655255.1 Sphaerochaetaceae bacterium | reverse complement strand
TGTGTATTGTGACAAAGAATTCTCTGTTAGCAGAAGCTTTTGAGTATGTACTCTATTCACTCACTCAAAAAAGAGTAGAAGTAGTTCGTTGTGCTTCACTTCCCAAAGCCTCATATAATCTTACGCTCATCTTTATTTCCCACCATAAAGACATCTCATTTTTGTTAGAAGATAAGGTCTTAGGTAAAGAGTGCATGATCGTCGTCTCTTCTACCTGCAGTGATTCTCTCAAAGAGGAGATTCTCTCTTTAGGATACACACCTGTAGCTTTAGAAAAGGCAATACGGGGTATTACAAAAAGGTGGGGAATTGACGATGCGGAGGAGCGCCTACCTAAGAGTTATCTTACCCAAAGAGAGAATCAAATTCTCCATCTCATCGCTCAAGGGGGGTCTCTTAAAGAGATAAGTTATGAATTGGGTATTTCACAGCATACCGTCGTTGCCCACAAACGAAGCATCTACCTCAAAACAGGGACACGCTCTGTTCAGCAACTCACCTTGTATGCTGTGTTACACACACTTTCTAAAACTCAGCGTGTCGAACATACCGAGGAAAGGGGATAACGTCTCGGATATTTTGCATCCCAGTGACATATTGAACCGTTCGATCAAACCCAAGTCCAAAGCCAGAGTGGGGGACTGATCCATATCGTCTGAGATCTAAGAACCACCAATACTCTTCTTCATTGAGATTGTGATCTCTCATTCTCTGAGTTAATACATCAAGTCGACTTTCACGCTCACTACCACCAATGATTTCACCAAGACGAGGAACTAACACATCCATTGCTCGAACTGTCTTGTTATCTTCATTGAGTTTCATGTAAAAGGCTTTAATCTCTTTAGGGTAATCGGTGACAATGACTGGACCATTACACACTTGCTCAGTTAAAAATCGTTCATGTTCAGTTTGTAAATCGATTCCCCAACTCACAGGGTAATCAAATTGAGCTTTACTTTTGAGTAGTTGATCAATGGCGTCACTATACGTCATATGTTCAAATGGTTTTTCAACCACCGAAGCTAACACATCGCTAATCCCTTTTTCGACCCATTGGCTAAAAAAGGCCATGTCTTCTTCACAGTTCTCTAATACATACGAGAAAATAGAGGTCAAAAACTCTTCAGCAAGAGCCATATTCCCCTCTAAGGTACAAAAAGCCATCTCAGGTTCAACCATCCAAAACTCACTTAAGTGGCGTCGAGTATTTGAGTTCTCAGCTCGGAAGGTGGGACCAAAGGTGTAGATGTTTTTAAGAGCTAAAGCGTATGCCTCTCCTTGAAGTTGACCACTGACGGTAAGAGATGCTTTTCTCCCGTAAAAATCTTTTGCGTAATCGACTTCTCCCTCTTTTGTTTTAGGGACATGTTGTAAATCGAGGGTGGTGACTTGAAACATCTCACCAGCCCCTTCAGCATCGCTGGTACTAATAATGGGGGTGTGGACATAGTAAAACCCTTTTTCATGGAAAAAGGAGTGAATAGCATAACTCATCGCATGACGAATACGAGCAACTGCACCAAAGGTGTTTGTTCGGGCACGAAGGTGGGCAATCTCACGAAGATATTCAAACGTGTGTCTCTTTTTTTGTAGTGGGTAGGTATCTACTGGAGCTTCTCCAATGAGTGTTAATGAAGAACACATTAATTCAACGTTCTGGTTTTTCCCACTAGAGGCAACCAATACTCCCTTTACACTAACAGCAGCACCTGTAGTCACTTTAGTAAGGAGATCTCGATCATGAAATACATTAAGGTCTATTACAACTTGAAGGCCCTTTAAAGAAGACCCATCGTTGAGCTCTAAAAAGATAATAGACTTACTCTCTCTTTTGGTTCGAATCCATCCCTCTACCTGTAAAGGCTCACTACTAGGCTCTTTGTGTAGTAATGTTGCAATACGATTGTCCATGACTTACTCCTTGTATGGGGAAACTATTTCACTTTTATATGATGTGTGTCAACTCAAGTAGGTATCCCTTATGTAGACGGAAAAATGCCCTTACGTTATAGTGAGAAAAATTGGAGGGATGCGTGTTACAAATCATTGGAAGAGCTTCATGCACACAAACTCGTAAAGTAATCCGCTTTTGCAAAGAGCGCTCAATACCACACCAATTTGTCGATCTGAAACAAAGAGAGCTCTCACTTGGAGAGTGGCAAAACATCTTTGAGTCTGTTGACGAAGAGTTACTTATTGATACAAGTTCCCCTTATTACAAAAAAGAGGGATATGCATATCGCGTGTATGATATACCCGAAGAGTTACAAGAGCACCCTGAGTTGTTAGTTACTCCAATTTTGAGATACAAGCGACGCGTTGTTGTAGGATTTGATCAAGAATTTATTCTTCAAGTGAGTGAAAAGTAATGATTCACTACGCTGTGTTAGGAAGTGGTTCCAGTGGAAATAGTTATCTCATTTCTACCACATCTTCATCACTTCTCATCGATGCTGGTTTCTCATTCAAAGAGATTCGAAAACGTATCTCATCGGTAGATAGAGATGTCGATTCCATTGAAGCTTTGATGCTTACCCATCTTCACCCCGATCATGCCCGTGGGGCAGGAGTGTTTGCCCGACAAACAAAAAAACCTGTGTATGTGAATACTCATCTAAAACGAACAGGCAATAAAGATCTCGTTAATCTTGGCATCCCAGACTCCTTATTACTCGATTTTGAAGAAGATAATTACTTTGAAGTGGGACCGTTTCGTGTTCACCCATTTACCACCACCCACGACTCTCCTCACTCAGTTGGTTTTAGTATTGAAGTGCATAACAAAACATTCACCATTATTACTGACACGGGAGAAATCTCCCCCGCATTTCAAGATGCTATTCAAAAAAGTGATGTAATCTTTTTAGAGTCTAATTATGATGAGAAGATGTTAGATGAGGGGCCTTACCCATATTCACTTAAACGGCGCATTCGGGGAAAAAAGGGGCATCTTTCAAATGAAGAGGCGATTCAACTTCTGAACGAAAGTGAGATCGCTTTTCATCAAAGAGTCTATTTGTGCCATTTATCAAAAGTAAATAACCACCCAGATCTCGTCAAAGAGAGTATATCACGCTCGCTACGTTTTGACGCACATGTCACCATTTGTCATAATGGTGATACATACAGTGATACCATCTCATGAAAAGGAGCCGTTATGAAACATGAATTAACGACATTTACCCTTCGACACCTCTTAGAGCGTTCAGCCTCTCGCCATGCACATAAAGTAGCTGTGACTCTTATTGGGGATCCTAGTAGTACGTTAACGTATGCTCAATTGAAAGAGAAGGTTGATGCCGTTGCTTCTTATCTCCTTTCAATCGGAGTCTCTCAAGGTGATAAAATTGCCCTCATTGGAGAGAATAACACTTCATGGGTGGTCGCTTATTTTGCTATTATCACCAGTGGTGCTATAGCTGTACCTATTTTACCCGATTTTTCTCAAAAAGAGGTGAACCACATTTTAAAACACAGTGGTGCCACTTCGCTGATCCTCTCTTCAAAGTTGTATGATAAATGTGCCTCCTTTGTGAAAGAGGAGAAAAACACCATCATCAGATTAGAAGATCTGTTTCACATTCCACCAACAGTGGCCGAAAGTATCACAAAAACGAAAGAGTTCAGTGAAGCTCCAGGACGTGATACCACCCGCTTTGTTATAAACTCCAAACGCCTCGGTGAAATCAGACACGATGAAGATGCCCTTGTCTCTATTATCTACACAAGTGGCACTACCGGCTCTTCTAAAGGGGTGATGCTCAGTAACCGTAACTTAGCATCAAATGCATCAGCAAGTGTTCGTCAGTTCTTTAAAGTGAAACCAGGGATGCGCTTTTTATCGATATTACCCCTTTCTCACTCATACGAATTTACGGTTGGGTTGTTATTACCACTGGTGGTAGGCTGTGAGATTCACTACCTGGGACGCCCTCCTGCTGCAAGTATCTTACTTCCTGCACTTAAAAAGATTCGCCCTCATGTGATGCTCTCAGTTCCTTTACTTATTGAAAAGATCTACCGCTCTAGCGTTGTTCCTCAAATTGAGAATAATAAGAACTTAGTCTCTTTATACAAAAAGCCATTTTTTAGAAAGTTTATTAACTCTGTTGTGGGGAAAAAACTACGAGTTACCTTTGGAGGGCGCTTAGCGTTCTTTGGTATTGGAGGAGCAGCTGTCGATAGTGAAGTAGAACTCTTTTTAAAAGAGGCACGATTCCCGTATGCTATCGGTTACGGCTTAACCGAAACATCTCCACTATTAGCAGGTTCAGGTCCAAAACAAACCAAAGTTGGAACTATTGGCTATCCGCTTAAAGGGGTAAAGCTGAGTATTGATCCTACCACTGTCACTGACGGCCTTGGGGAGATTATCGCCAAAGGTCCTAATGTGATGATGGGGTATTACAACAACGAAGAACTTACTCGTGAATCATTTACCGAAGATGGGTGGTTTAAAACAGGGGACTTAGGTGTTATAGAAAAAAGGCGACTCAGTATCAAAGGTCGAAGTAAAACGATGATCTTAGGTCCCAGTGGAGAGAACATTTTTCCTGAAACCATTGAGACTATGATTAACAGTCGCCCCTATGTTCAAGAATCCTTAGTGCTCTCTAATGAGGGGGGTCTTGCGGCTCTTATTAAACTCGATGTAGAATTGATGGCAAAGAATTTAAGAGTATCGGTACATGATGCTAAAGAGTCGGCTATGACGTATCTTTCCCACTTGAAAGATGAAGTAAACAAAGAGCTCAGCTCCTTTAGCCGTATTCGTGAAGTAACACTTCAAGATGAACCATTTCAACGTACTCCGACTCTCAAAATTAAACGCTATCTCTACCAGTTAAAGAAGACCATAAGCGGTGGAAAAAAAGAGGAATAAATTGCACAACATTGATATTCGAATTAAAGATATTGAATCGTTTCCATCTCCCGAAGATTTATCGAAAATCTACCCCGTGAGTGAAGAACTCTCAGAGTCTATTATTGCATCACGTGAGACGGTAAACGCTATCATAAAAGGGGAAGATACAAGATTGTTAGCCATCGTGGGCCCTTGTTCCATCCACGATGTCGATGCAGCTCTTGAGTATGCCTCAAAGTTAAAACGTTTAAGTGATGATCTTAGTGATCACCTCTTTATTGTGATGAGAACCTACTTTGAAAAACCGAGAACCATTGGAGGGTGGAAAGGCCTTATTGTCGATCCTCATATGGACGGCTCATATGATATTAAAGATGGGATCTCAAAAGCACGTAAGTTGTTAATCGATATCACCGAGATGGGATTACCTGTTGGTTGTGAAATGCTCGATCCGATTGTCCCTCAATATATTGATGAGATGCTCAGTTGGTGTTCCATTGGGGCACGAACAACTGAAAGTCAAACTCACCGCACCTTAGCAAGTGGTATGAGTGTCGCAGTTGGATTTAAAAATAGCACCAGTGGAGAGTACTCCACAGCAGCGAATGCCATTAAGAGTGCTCAAGAGAGTGCCGCTTTTATCGGAGTCGATAAAAATGGAAACTTAGCTATTTATCGCACCACTGGTAATGATTGTGGCCACCTTATCTTACGAGGTGGGGACCACGGACCAAACTACTATGAAGAGGATGTGGAAGCTGCTGCTGAGAATATGAAAAAATTAGCACTAAAACCCTCAATCGTAGTCGATTGTAGCCACGCAAATAGTAGAAAGAACCCTTCGAGGCAAAAAAGAGTCCTCAGGGCAGTTATTGATCAAGTTGTGTGGGGAAAAGCTGAGATACGTGGTTTTATGATTGAGAGTAATTTAGTTGCAGGATGTCAAACATTGACTGACCCAACTCAATTGGAATATGGGGTCTCAATTACCGATGGATGTATCGGATGGGACGAGACCGAAGAGGTATTATATAAAGTGGTGGAGACACTACGAAACAAAGAGGTGAAGTAATGGTAGATAAGAAAAAAAGAGTATTGGTCGTATTAGCCAATGGGTTTGAAGAAATTGAAGCTATTACCCCCATCGACCTTCTAAGAAGGGCTAATTTTGAAGTTGTTGTTGCCGGTGTGGGTTCTAAAGAACTCACCGGAGCTCACAATATCACCGTACAAGCTGATCAGCTCATTGAAGATGTAGGAACTGACTTTGATGCTCTTGTTCTCCCTGGAGGGGCTCTTGGAGCAGAGAATTTATCTAAATCGTGGGAAGTGAATGAAAAGATGCTTCTTATTTTTAATAGTGGAGCTGTCTTAGCAGCTATTTGTGCAGCACCTGCAGTAGTGGTGGCCCCTACAGGTCTGCTACGTGATCGTAAAGCAGTTTGTTATCCTGGTAGTGAACAATTTGCCCCCGATGTCGAATTTGGTGAAGAGAGTGTTGTTGTAGATGGGAATTTAATCACAGCACGTGGACCTGGCTTTGCTATCGATTTCTCATTAGCCATTATTGAAAAATTGGGAAATAAAAAGTTACGAGACGATATAGCTAAAAAGATCCTTGTGTTATAGTGAGTCGGATAGACAGAGGTAAAGCACTATGAAAGTCGGTTTTGACAATGAGAAATATTTAAAGCAACAGACTCAAGCTATCGTTGAGCGGATGAACCAAGTAGAAGGGAAGCTTTATCTCGAATGTGGAGGAAAACTCTTATTTGATTACCACGCCTCACGGGTGTTACCTGGCTTTGACCCCAATGTAAAGATGAGAGTGTTTCAATCTCTCAAAGAGAACATTGATGTTATCGTCTGTATCTACGCCGAAGATATTGAACGGCGTAAAATCCGTGGAGACTTTGGTATTACATACGATACTGATGTATTTAAAATGATTGATGACTTTGCTGAGTGGGGCTTGCATGTCTCACGAGTTGTGATCACCCGCTTCAATGGAGAGCCCGCCGCAGTACAATTTAGAAATCGACTTAAACGGCGGGGCATTGAAGTGTTTACCCACAAAGCAACCGATGGGTATCCCACCGATATCGAACGAATTGTGAGTGATGATGGTTATGGGGCAAACCCCTACATTGAAACAGAGAAACCTGTTGTCTTAGTCACTGCCCCAGGACCAGGAAGTGGTAAATTAGCTACCTGTTTAAGTCAACTCTATCACGATTATAAACGGGGAGTAAAAAGTGGATATGCTAAATTTGAAACTTTCCCTATTTGGAATGTCCCCATCGATCACCCTGCGAATATCGCCTATGAATCGGCTACAGCCGACATCGGCGATGTGATTCAAATTGATCACTTTCATCTCTCTGCTTATAACCAACAAGCGGTGAGTTACACCCGTGAGATGGAAGCATTCCCCTTATTAAAAAGGGTCATTGAAAAAATTACCAACTTAAGCAGTCCCTATAAATCTCCCACAGATATGGGGGTAAATCGTCTTGCTAGTGGTATTATTGATGATGAAGTGGTAAAAGAAGCGGCAAATCAAGAGATTATTCGTCGCTACTACGAAGCAGCGTGTGACTACGTTCAAGGTATTGGGACAAATGAGAGTATTAACCTGATTACCAAAAACATGGAGACTCTTGGTCTTACTACTTCAATGAGAATCACCGTAGGGGAAGCTGAAGAGGCCTTAAAGCGAGCTGTTGCTAAAGGAAAAGGGCGTGATGGTATTGTGTGTGCTGCGGCAATTGAATTAAGTGATGGGTCAGTAGTCACTGGTTCAAATAGTGAATTGCTTCACGCCTCTAGTGCCCTTATTTTGAATGCTATTAAAGCCTTAGCAGGGATTCCCAAGCCCATAGATCTCATTCCCAAACAAACAATCGAATCGATTCGTAAGTTAAAACGAGACATCCTCAAAGGGAAAAGAGTCTCACTCGATGTCGATGAGACACTGATTTGTTTAGCGATGAGTGCTCCTATTAACCCTTCAGCCCAAGTAGCATTAGAAAAACTCCCCCTTTTAGCAGGGTGTGAAGTTCATCTGACGCACCTCCCATCTCATGGGGATTCAAATGGGTTACGAAAAATCGGTCTTCATGTAACAAGTGAACCACGCTTCCCATCAGCTAACTTACACGATGAGTGATTTCTCCTTTTCTTCAGTCTAAAATCACGTTACAATACACCGTAGGAGGCCTTCCATGAGTATAGAGACAATTATCTCGATTAGCAGACAGTTTGGAAGTGGGGGTAGAGCTATTGGAAAAATAGTAGCTGAATCATTAGATATCCCCTTTTACGATAGTGCTCTTATCACCATGGCTGCCGAAAAAAGTGGTATGAGTGAACAAGTATTGGAGAACCTTGATGAGAAAGCAGCAAGTCGCTTTTTATACACGATCCCTACTGCTGTACCCGCTTTTGGTCATGTCTCTTCAACTGTGAGTAATGTCCCTTTAAGTGATTCGCTTTTTTTAACTCAATACGAAATAATTAAACAACTCGGAGAGCAAGGCTCGAGTGTTATCGTTGGTCGATGTTCAGATTATATTCTCAAAGACCATCCAAATCACATTTCACTGTTTATCCATGCACCTGAAGAATTCAGAGCTCAACGAATTGCTGAGTATGAAAGTATTGAGACAAAAGAGGCACTTTTACGTATCGCTAAATATGATAAAGAGCGAAAGAAATACCACGAATACTATGCTGCAGGATTATGGGGTCATGCTGGGTTTTACGATTTGACTCTCAATTCAGCTTTATTAGGGATTGAGCAAAGTGCACAACTTATCGTTCACTTCATCACAGAGTTTCAAAAGGCGAAGAAAAAGAAGTAAACACTCTTAGATGGTAATGAGAGCCCCAATGCTGACAAATGAACTGTTACTCATGTGAAACGCAAAGAGGGGAAAACGACCACTGTGAAATGAGGCTACAATGTGGGCTGTTGCTCCATCACTACGTGCGTAAAGACTTTGAGCTATGACAAAGTTGTATTCTCTCTCCCAAGGCGCATCCTTATCGTAGGTAAATGTATACGACGCATATTCACCGTTAACCATTTCTCCACTTCCCTGAGGGAGAAACTTTCCCATTTCATGAAACGTGACATCCAATGCAAAGGTGAGATGACCTAGGAGCGGGACATTGAGGGCGTATTCAGCTCCCACTTGGATCTCTCGAGCTTTATATGTCTCATCTGAACCAAAATAAGGTTTTAATATTCGTCCAGTGTGACCAAGACGAAGTTCTCCATATACCCTTAATTTGTCAAACTGTGTTGATAAAGCGTAAGAGAGAGGGTCCTGTCGCACATAATCAATGAGATCATCATTAAACAATGTTCCGTTGACAGGTTCATTTTTATCGATGATAGCCAAAATCTCATCACCGATATGACCAGAGTGGTGCTTTTTACCCACACTGAAAGTGAAGTAATCACTCACTTTAATATTCACTCCAAGGTAGTACGTCCCATCAAAACCTAATAAATCAGTGCCACTGTAGGCAAAAAACATCGACCTAAACCCACCACGCACATTACCCTCAATGGCTATTGAAGGGATGAACTTCCACCCATTAAAAGAGAGGCGTCCAAGAGGAATTGAACTGCCCCCTCTCATAGCGAGCATTGTCGTACCAGAGGTGTAATATTGATTAATATTAAAACCTTCATACTTTAAAGAATCATTTTTTCCTGTAACCTTATACACAAAAGCAGGACGATCCTCTTGTGAAAGTAGTTGTACATACCCCAAAGAGAAATCTGTCCCAAAAGGGTCAGCAAGGTATGGTCGATATAACGGAGATTGGGGGTGGATATCAAATGATACAATTGATGCAGCTACTGTTGATACAACTAAAGCCATCATCACTAGAGACACAAACAAAGACTTCTTAACTATGTGCACTTTTTACCTCAAAGGGATACATTACCACACGATACACGACAACGGTAGAGGACAAATTCAAGACAAGAGAAAGAAAAAGGGGGGGGAGCTCCCCCCTCTTTAGAAATGAACGGATTTCGTTAACGTGGCAATGCGACAATTGAAGCAAGTTCAGGCCTCTTTTTGAGATCTTCTTCAAAGCCGACTTTACGTGCTAAGTTGACATAATCTTTATTTTGGAACGAGTAGGTGAAGTTAGTATGAGTATCGTATGTTCCTTCCATCAAAGCGTGGGCATCTTCAGTCATCACTAACTCTTCATCAGTAGGAATGACAAAGATACGGGTAGGTGAGTCATCGGTACTAATATCAAATTCACCATTACGAGAGACTGCAATCTTGTTTTTATCTACATCGAGTTTAATACCGAGAATATCGAGATCTTTTGTTGCTTGTTCACGAATGTGAGGAGCCATCTCTCCAACTCCAGCTGTGTAGACAATCGCATCGACTCTTCCTAACAAAGCACTATAAGCACCAATGTATTTACGAATACGGTGACACTCAACATCGATAGCCAATTGGGCTTTTTCGTTCCCATTTAATGCAGCAGCTTTGACATCACGACGATCACTCATGCCACAAAAACCGACAAGACCACTTTTCTTATTTAAGATTGAGTCCATCTCTTTAGCACTCATTCCTGTACGGTTCATCAAATAGGGTAAAATTGCAGGATCTAAATCTCCACAACGTGTCCCCATCACCAACCCCTCAAGTGGGGTGAGGCCCATAGTGGTCTCAACACCAACTCCGTTTTTAATGGCGCTCATAGAAGCACCATTACCGATATGACAAATAATGAGATTTGTCTCTTTAGGATCTTTACCTAACAGTACTGCAGCGCGCTTGGCAGTGTAGAGGTAACTAGTTCCATGGAAACCGTAACGACGAACATTGTAAGAACTATACCACTCGTAAGGCACTGCATACATAAATGCCTCTGGGCTCATTGTTTGGTGCCATGCAGTATCTAAGACAATAGCATGAGGAATAGAAGGCATCACTTTACGAGCAGCTTCAATTCCTAAAATGTTAGCAGGGTTGTGTAAAGGAGCTAAGTGAGAGAGATCTTTGAGATGCTCTAATACTTCATCATCGACTAAAGCCGATTGCTTAAAGAACTCTCCTCCATGGACAACTCTATGACCAACAGCACTTATCTCAGAGACGTCGGTAATAACTCCGTGATCGGGGTCTAACAACATCTTGATGATCAACTCAATTGCCTCTTTGTGAGTTGGGCACGAGACCTTTTCGGTATATTCACCATTGCTCGTATTTTTATGTTCAATGACTGAGTAATCTAACCCAATCCTTTCAACAACTCCAACGGCCAATACTGTTTTGTTGGCCCAATCATACACCTGATATTTCGCAGATGAGCTTCCACAATTGAGGGTGAGAATCACCATGACGTCCTCCTAGGGGGTGAAAAAGTAGTTATAAACCGTCAATAAGTGTGCCACGTAAAAATCAAAAATGCAATGCAAAGGGACCATAAAAGTCACTACTAGTCAGATGAGAACCACCTTTTAGTCAATTCACTAGTACGTGGTGAATTATAACTAATTTATTAATTACACATTGACGAAAAGTGTAAATATGCTAGGGTTAGTTATCTTATCCAAAAGGGGGCCACTATGGCTTATCAACAACAAGTGAATCAAGTTCTCAGTGATCTTCAATCTATGGAAAAATCACTTTCAATAGACTCTTCAATACAAACAATCACTCCACAATGGCAACCACTACATATAGGAGATCTGGTTGCAAAGGTGCCGATTATCCAAGGGGGGATGGGAGTGGGAGTATCACTCTCTTCTTTAGCAAGTAGTGTTGCAAACGAAGGTGGCATTGGCATTATTGCTGCTAACGGTATTGGACTTATTGAGAAAGATTATTATCAAGATGGACAACAAGCTAATATCAGAGCATTAAGGCGTGAAATACGACAAGCTCGGCAATTAAGTGATGGCATTATTGGAGTAAATATTATGGTTGCTCTCAGTGATGTAGAAGTCTTATTACAAGTCTCCATTGAAGAGAGGGTCGATCTGATTTGTATGGGTGCAGGACTTCCTATTAAAAATCTCCCTATCAAAGAGATTCGTGAGCACAATATTAAAGTAGTCCCTATTGTGAGTTCTGCTCGAGCTATTAAGATGATTTGTTCTATGTGGAATAAACTCTATCAAGATATTCCCGATGCCTTTGTCGTTGAAGGACCTTTAGCAGGAGGACATCTTGGTTTTAGCGAAGTTCAGATTAATGACCCCTCCTATACATTAGAAAAATTAGTCGTAGAGTGTCGCTCTATGCTTGATGAGATTGATCCTTCAATTCCTCTCATTGCAGCTGGGGGAGTCTATTCAGGAAAAGATATTCATCGCATGCTCGCCCTTGGAGCTCAAGGGGTCCAAATGGGGACTCGCTTTGTTGCTACAACTGAGTGTGATGCTGATGAGGCTTTTAAACAAGCGTATGTGAATTGTACTAAAGATGAAATTGGATTGATTAACTCCCCAGTTGGACTGTTAGGTCGAGCCATTCGCAACCAATTTATTAGTGACAGTGAAGAGGGTAAGCGTCCCTCTTTTAATTGCGCATGGAAATGTCTATCGAGTTGTAAAGCTCAAGATGCCCACTACTGTATCTCTATTGCATTAAACAATGCCCGTAGGGGATATCTTAAAAGCGGATTTGTCTTTTGTGGAACCAATGCGTATCGAGTGAAAAACATTGTCAGTGTTTCTACTCTTATGAAGACTCTTTTCAATGAATACCAAAGTTCAGTAATGTTTTCACTTTCTCGAATTGTTGCAAAATTCAAAGAGTCACAAAAACATCTAAAGATAGTGAAAAGTGCATACGAAGAGGCTCTCTTAGTAGTAACTCAACACACCAATCGTATTCTCGATTGTAAAAAACAATATATTCGAGCTCTGAGTACCTTTGAACAAAGAAGAATTTCTCTTATTCAATTACTTTATCACTCATCACTTGCTTTGGTGTAACACAAAAGCACGTAAAAAGTTGATTTCTTTGAGGTGATGCAATTCACCTTTTTGTGACATTCATTGTATATGGTAAGGCTCTTTGAGAAAACCTGTATCATTATTGTCACCTTAGTGTGCTTAGGCCCCTCTTTGTGGGGGGCTCAAAGCACATACGCTAATATCACATCTTCTCAAACAACTATCGATTATCGCCTCAGTGGTTCATATGATTCACTGTTTTCCTACTTTGGAAGATTCTCATATGATTATCAAACTCAGGAGGTCAATAGTGCTCAACTCTCTTTTACTAGTTTACTCCCATTTGGCTTTAACTTTGGAGATATCACAACAGATACACGAATAGCACCACTATTTGATCCACGTAAGATGAATCGCTCTTTGGCTCATACAAAAGGAAAAGCTCTTACTCAACGCCCCGTATTACTGAATGCCTTACATAATCCTTTTATCTCTAAAAAAGTAGAACTCAATCCACTTCACACCCTATTTCTCTTTGGTCAAAGCCTTGCACCAACCCAAACACAAAATCCTATTGTCGGGGCATTATATGAGACAAGTGTGAGAGGAAATTCGTTGTTTCTCTCTTTAGCATTCAGTGGAAATAGACTGTTATTAGATGAGAGTTATTATGTTAATCACCAACTTCTTCCCCTTTTTAAAGGGGGAGTGCTTTTTATGGGGTGGTATCAACAAGAGGAGTTTTTCTTTAGTGATCTTGTTTTTGAGACTCAAAGTGAAATCCGTTACAGCTACGATGCATGGTTACAATCGGCTCTAAGTTGGGCACATAACCTGTTTGTACACTATAGGTGGCTTAGTTTTGGTCTTTCACTGACTCACTACGATCATCTGTTTCACCTGTTACAGTATGCATTGCCTCTCAACTTTGAAACGGTGATGAGTGAACGTGAATATGTGGCAAAAGCCTCTTTTCGATGGGGTGGAGTTTCACTTTCCCTTCATGATACGCTGTATCGCCTCTCTCCATTTAGTGAAGCGAGTCAAAAAAGAAATCAGACACTGAATGTGGCTCTTACATTTCAATGTTCATATTTTGAACTCTCAGGGGGGTATCGCTTTACTCACAGTTGGAGTAAAACAGGTGTTGAAGCACTTCGTCATCGATATACCTCAACACTGAGAACAGAGATATTAGACACTACAATCGAAGTTGGTGGTTATATTCAACAACACGTACATCTCTCTTGGAAGGTCAATAGTTCACTACTGTATCACATACAAAACGACAGTTTTGGTATCACTGTAACGTGTAACAAAGAGAAAGTGACATTACGCTATCTTTGGAAAAAAGAGTTTCCATGGGGGAGAGGGGAGATTTCTCTTAATGAGAAAGGGGAGAGTCGACTTAGTTTTACCATCGCCCAATGAGCCTGATTTCAGGATCCAAGATAACTTTTTGTTTTTTCTCTACTTGTTCTTTGACGATATTCATCAATTCATAAATATCGTTACTTGTCGCTTTTCCTTTAGGGTTTACGATAAAATTAGCATGGTTAGAACTCACCACAGCTCCGCCTACTTTTTTCCCTTTTAAGGAACTGAGATCTATCAACTCACCGGCACTTTGATGATGGGGGTTTTTAAACATACAGCCAGCTGAAGGAAATTCAAATTGACCAGAGGCGAGTCGTTCATTTTTTGCCTGTTCTTTTTGTAATCGTGCTTCACTAGTGTTTTTATTGGGAATGAGCCTTAAGGCAACTTGGGTCATAATATGTGTAGTTCCTTTAAAGGGAGACTCTTTATAACTAAAACCTCCATCAATGCCAAAATAACGGTGTATTGATCCTTTTTCATCAAGATAATCGACCCACTCAACAAGGGATCCTAGCGCTACTCCACGACTAGCGGCATTACCAAACACTGCCCCTCCGATCGTCCCAGGAAGTCCCCCAAGTGCTTCTAAACCACTTAATGAGCGCTCGATCGAGTAGGTGATAGCCTCATCTAAATTAAGACCGACTTGAGCAACAAATAAGATTCCACGAACATGGAAGCTCTTGAGTTTAAGGGTGGAAATAACTAACCCTTCAACTCCATCATCACTAATTAACACATTAGAGCCCCCTGCTAACACGGTAACAGGGGTGTGACTCTCATAAGCCCACTTCACTAACACTCTCAGTTCTTCTTCGTCAGCAGGTTGAGCAAAGAAATCGGCACTCCCACCTGTGTGAAAAGTTGAAAAAGGGGCTAAAGCGACGTCAACTCGTACTAAAGAGTCGATATTGATTTTTTCAGTGGACTTCCTTATTGTTGTACTCACACGGGTATGGTAACCGAGTTTATCTAAATCGACAATGCCATAACCTCTAGTAGGAGTAATAGATGAAGCTCTCTCTTTTTAACACAATGAGTCGACAAGTAGAACCTTTTATCCCAGTGAAAAAAGATGGGGTAGGGATGTATTGTTGTGGGCCAACAGTCTACAACTATGCCCACATAGGAAACCTACGTACCTACATATTTGAAGATGTGTTACGAAGAACATTAGAGTATGCCTCTTATAACGTGGATCATGTGATGAATATCACCGATGTGGGACACTTAACGGGTGATGGTGATGATGGTGAAGATAAGATGCTCAAAAGTGCCCAAGAGAAGGGTCTTGATGTCTATCAAATTGCTCAACTTTATACTGATGCGTTTTTTAATGACACTCATGAATTGAACATCACACTCCCCACACACGCCCCAAAAGCGACTGAACATATTCAACAGATGATCGATCTCATAAAACGATTAGAACAAAAAGGTCACACCTACACCTCGGGAGGGAACGTCTACTTTAGTATCGACACCTTTCCCCGTTACGGTGAATTAGCACGTCTTAAATTAGATGAACTCCAAGAGGGTTCTCGCATCGAAGTCGATGTAAATAAAAGAAACCCCAAAGACTTTGTGTTATGGTTCACCCAATCAAAATTTGAAAATCAAGCAATGACGTGGCCCTCGCCTTGGGGAGTGGGCTACCCCGGTTGGCATATCGAGTGTTCAGCTATGAGTATGGAATACCTTGGTGAGAGTTTTGATCTTCACTGTGGAGGAATTGATCACATTTCAGTACACCACACCAACGAAATTGCCCAAAGTGAAGCAGCAACAGGAAAACCTTGGGTGAAATATTGGGTCCATGGAGAGTTCTTATTAGATGAAAGTGGGAAAATGTCTAAATCAAAAGGGGAGTTTTTAACTCTCAGTGTCTTAAAAGAGAAGGGCTTTGACCCCTTAGATTATAGATTCTTTTGTTTAGGAGCCCACTATCGCTCCCAGTTAGTATTCACATGGGATGCACTTAAAGGTGCTCAAAATAGCCGTAAGCGCTTGGTGAGAGAAGTTCATGCTCTTCAAAAACAGGGAGTAGAGGCAACACAACTCTCAGTTGAAGCTCAAAAGCACCAACAAGAGTTTGCCACCCATATGGGTCATGATCTTAACACTCCACGTGCCTTAGCTTCTATGTGGGGAGTCTTTAAAGATGAGAGTCTTGATGCCTCTCAAAAATTAGCATTGTTGTATGATATGGATCGAATTTTGGGACTTAAGTTAGATGAACAAGAACAAGTTCAGCAGATTCCTCAAGAGATCTTAGATTTAGTAGACCAACGCTTAAAAGCACGAAAACAAAAAGAGTATGCAAAAGCCGATGAAATACGTGCTATGGTAGAGAAAGCGGGTTATACCCTCATCGATAAAGCCGATTCAACAGAAGTTGTCGCTTCGATGTAACCAAAAACAGAGGTGAGTTGTTAACTGTATGGGAATTAAGAGTAGCGACAGCAAAGCATTTAGGCTTGTCTACGAAGAGGTGTTTCCCGTTCTGATGCGCGTTGCGTATCATGTAACGTACAATATGGATGCATCTGAAGACATCTGCCAAGAGGCTTTTATTCGCTTCTACGAGAGGAACATCGAGTTTCCTTCTGTTGATGAAGCTAAGTATTGGTTGATTCGAGTTACAAAGAATTTGGCTATCAACGTAGTGAAGAGAAAATCGAGGGAGCAGGCGATGGTCGATAAGGTCAAAAAGATGCCTAAGATCCCTGTTCCTAGTGGGGAGCACGCTCTGTTGGATGCAGAGACAAAAGCTTTAGTAAGAGAAGCTGTTGAGAAATTACCCGAGAAGATGAAATCGGTCCTTATTTTAAAAGAGTATGCCGATTTAAATTATCGGGAAATTGCGACGATACTCCGTATTTCCGAAAGTAACGTGAAGGTTAGGGTACATCGAGCCCGTAAAATGATGGAATCGATGCTTGACCGGGAGGAAATGCATGTGTCTTGATGATCAAATTTTGAACACTTATTTGGATGGGGAACTCACTGAGCCTTGGAAAACACAAGTTGAGGAGCACCTACGCTACTGTACAGCCTGCCAAAGCCGCTCACAACAACTCTCCTCTTTACACCATGTTGTTTCACAATCCCGACTAGAAGATGATGAAATCGAGAAGAGACAAGATCGTGTATTGGAGTTTATGGAGAAGAACTACCTCTCAAAAGGGGGTAAGGTTGGTTTTTTCCACCGAGACTTTAAGATTAAAACACCAACACTCTTAGTGGCAGCAGCTGCCTTTGTTGTGTTTTTTGTTGGAGCTCTTATCTTAGGACCAGGGACAAAGATGACTGAAAATGATTTAATCCCATCGGTGGTAGTCCCATCAGAGGGGCAAGTGGTCCAAGTCCGCTCAACTGAAGCACTCGCTGCAAGCCAAGTGCTCGAAAATTTTACCTTAGAAGAGATTTTGATGTATCTTGATTCTCGTGGGTATGAAGTTGATCTCTCGTTAAAAGGGATTAAACCGGTTGGAGAACAACCAATAGAGTAACACTCTTTCACATAGACGATACAAACCCTCAACACTGTTGAGGGTTTTCTTCTGTTGTAACAATAATGTGATTTTGGTAGTATTGCCTCACCTAATTTGAGGAGGCTTTTTGTGAAAGCTATTGAGCTCGAAACATCGTATAACCCAAAAGATTTTGAAGATCGTTTGTATGACATGTGGAAACATAGTGGATCTTTTGCCCCAAAAGCAGAGAGTTCTGAGAGCACATATACCATTGTTATGCCTCCTCCTAACGTTACCGGAATCCTCCATATGGGACACGCTTTAAATAACCTTCTTCCCGATATCCTCATTCGTTATCACCGTATGAGAGGCGCTCGTACCTTGTGGTTGCCTGGAACTGACCATGCAGGGATTGCCACTCAAAACGTTGTAGAGCGGGAGTTAAAACAAGAAGGCTTAACTCGTCAAGATGTGGGGCGAGAGGCTTTTGTCGCAAAAACATGGGAAGTAAAAGAGCGCCATCACACGACCATTGTAAAACAGTTAGAGAAAATTGGATGTTCGTGTGATTGGTCACGTGAACGCTTCACCTTAGATGAGGGTCTCAGTGAAGCAGTGAGAGAAGCATTTGTCCGCTTATACGAAAAAGGGCTCATCTATAAAGGGAATTACTTAGTAAACTACTGCCCCCATTGTGGGACAGCCTTAGCTGATGATGAAGTAGAATACCAACAGACCGACGGTAAGCTCTATAATATCGATTATCCACTTGAAGATGGAAGTGGAGTCATTACAGTAGCAACAACTCGCCCAGAGACGATGTTTGGGGATGTGGCAGTTGCTGTACACCCCGAAGATGAGAGATTTACCCATCTTGTTGGTAAAAAAGTACTGTTACCTCTTACTGGTAGATATATCCCCATCATTGCCGATGAGTATGTGAATATGGAATTTGGAACAGGGTTTGTTAAAATAACACCTGCTCACGATCCTAACGACTGGGAAGTGGGGCAACGTCACAACTTAGAGATGCCCAATATTCTGAATGCCGACGGATCATTAAATGAGCATGTCCCCCCTGAATTTCAACATCTCGATATCATCACAGCTCGTAAGGCGGTAGTAAAGGCTCTCACAGAGGGTGGCTACCTCTCAAAAGTTGCAGAGCACAACCACGAAGTGGGGCACTGTTATCGCTGTTTTACCACCATTGAACCCTATTTAAGTGAACAATGGTTTGTCTCGATGAAAGAGATGGCTAATAAAGCTTTGAATGCATGGAAAGAGGGAGAACTCTCTTTTTATGCAAAGAGGTGGGAGAACACCTACAGTCATTGGCTCAGTAATATCCGAGATTGGTGTATTAGTCGCCAGTTATGGTGGGGACACCGTATTCCTGTGTGGTATTGCCAAGAGTGTGGCAACATGATGGTTGAGCGTGTCGATCCCACTGTCTGCTCTTCTTGTTCAAGTACCAATATTGTTCAAGATGAAGATGTCTTAGATACCTGGTTTAGTTCATGGCTATGGCCTTTTAGTACCCTAGGGTGGCCTCATGAAACTGAAGATTTAAAGACCTTTTTCCCAACTCAAACTCTTCTTACTGGGTACGATATTATTTTCTTTTGGGTCTCGAGGATGATTATGGCCTCTTTAGAGTTCTTAGGCGAAGTCCCCTTTAAAGATATCTACATCACAGGTTTAGTGAGAGATAAACAAGGGCGGAAGATGTCTAAGAGTCTTGGTAATGGGATTGATCCACTGGAGGTGGTCGATGTATATGGAGCTGATGCGATGAAATTCACCCTCGCATACTTAGCAGCCCAAGGTCAGGATATCCTCATCGACATGGAGTCGTTTAAATTAGGGTCACGATTTGCTAACAAAATATGGAATGCAACTCGCTTCTTGTTGATGAATCTTGAAGGAAAGACTCTGGTTGAGATTAAAGAAGAAGATCTCTCACTCATTGATAGATGGATGTACCATCAACTTAATGAAGCGGTTTTAGCTATCGACAAAGCCTTAGAGAGTTACCGCTTTAATGAGGCTGCTCAAATAGTGTATGACCTTTTTTGGAGTGATTTTTGTGACTGGTACATTGAAGCTACTAAAATCAATCTCAACTCATTCGATACAAAGAGGGTCAATATTCAAGTTAGTGTCACTCTCGATATCCTTGAACGTTTGATGCGTCTGATGCACCCATTTGTCTCTTTTATTACCGAAGAAATCTACCAAAAACTTCCCAATACCACAGCACATGTCATCGATGCTCCTTATCCTAGGTATCAAAAAACGTTAGTCGATGTTCATGCTAAAGAAGTGATCGATTCGATGCAAAGTTTAATCCACTCAGTACGTTCATTACGGAGTGAATTACACATCAGAGCGGAAGTAAAACTCGATGTCACTGTGAGAGTTGATGATCAATTTGTAGCAACTGCATTTTTACAAGAGCACCGAAAGATGATTGCCACCTTTATGGGTGCTAAAGAGCTCATCATTGATCTAGATCAAGGCCACTCAATTGCTCATGGTGTGCCCGTAGCTATTTCTCATGCAGAAGCCTTTGTCTTTGTCAGTGAGGCTATAGATGTTGAAAGTGAAATTAAGCGGGTAAGAGGGGAGTTAGAGAACAATGAGAAACTTCTTGCTTCAACGCTTAAAAAGCTCTCAAATGAGAAATTCTTAGCCAATGCAAAAGAGATAGCAATTGAAAAAGAGAAGAGTAAACAAGCAGAGTTTGAAGAAAAAATTGCCAAAGCAACGAATCACATTGAGCTACTTCAGACATTGAGGTAAAAAAAATAAGGACCCGAATATCGGGTCCGAATTGTTAAGCTTCGTTTTTCTCTTCTTGAATCTCTTTTCTTCTCTCTTTAGCGAGTTTTCCAAGTTCTCCGAGAGCCTTTCGTGCACGAGCAGCAGAGGCCTTCACCCCTTTCTCTGTGAATTTCTGGTTCTCAGCTAGATACGCTTCAAATTGAGCGATAATTTGCTCATGAATTGTCATTAGCGCCCCTCCTATTAAGTTACGACAATTTTATCACAAATAGGACAAGAGGCAATAGAAATCGCTATAAAAACGCCTTTTTTGTCGATTTTCTACCTGTTAATAGGAGAACGGAGAATGAATTTTGACGAAATTGGCTGTTTTGTCTGTAAAATCACTTGTTGATGGTGATTTGCCACTTCAAGTTCATTCCCTTCAAGATCGTATAAGCTAAACTCTGTATCCTCTAAGGCAAGAGTATCGGGCCCAATGTATTCGACCTTCATTCCCTTGTGAATTTTGTTTTTTAAGGTGAGGCGATACTGATGAGAAGAGAGTTGTTCATCCACAGTTCCAATAAAGAGGTAATTTCTCATATAACTGATATCAGTAGGGATAGAAATCTCCTCTTTATCAAAGAAAAAACCGGTCGAATATTCACGGTGGCTTACTTCAAATAATTCATCACGGTACGCTTTGAATGTCGAGGGATCTTCATTGTTCATCAGTGCATCAATCGCTTTACGATAGGCACGAGTTACTGTTGCCACATAATACAAAGATTTCATTCTCCCCTCGATTTTAAGAGAATCGACTCCTGCGTGATAGAGTTTATCAAGATGGTCAATCATACATAAATCTTTCGAAGAGAGGATGGTCGTATAACCGTCACCTTCATACACAGGATAATATTCCCCTGGTCGACTCTCTTCTTCTAATACTAAGTTCTCAGAAGGAGCTTCCATAAGGCGGTAATTCCACCGACATGCATGGGCACAATCGCCTTTGTTTGCACTTCGATTTGCCATAAAAGCACTTAAAAAACAGCGCCCTGAGTAGGCCATACACATCGCCCCGTGAACAAAGACTTCAATTTCCATTTCTGGGTGGGCAATTTTTATCTCGGCGATATCACTTAATGGGGTTTCTCGACCTAAAATAATTCGTGAAAAGCCCAATTTTTGGTACATACCAACAGCTTTACTGTTTAACGCATTTGCTTGGGTACTAAGATGAAGAGTTACATCATCACCAAAGTGATCTTGTAGTGTTGCAGCTGCCCCTAAGTCACTGACGATAAAGGCATCAAAGGGCATCTCTTCTATAGAGGGGAGGCGTTGAAGAAGGCGCTTAAGATCATCTTCATTGAAATAGCTATTGAGTGCAGCGTAGAGTTTTTTATTCCCCTTTATCTCATAAAGGCGATCAATATCACTAGACGTAATACTTCCAGCTCGAGTACGTAATGAAAACTCTTGCAATCCTATATATGCGGCATCACTCCCATATGCATACGCATATGAGAGTTTTTCAATATCGCCAGCTGGGCTTAATAATTCCATCTCTATTTCTTCTTTTTCTTCTTACTAAAGGCGTGATCTAATACTTCGTCAAAGGTGGAGACTAAGTGGAAGGTAATTCCTTTGGTAATCTCCTCTTCAAGTTCATCAACATCCCGTTTGTTAAATTTTGGTACCAAGATAGTTGTAATATCATTTCGTCTTGCTGCCAAGACCTTCTCTTTTAATCCACCAATGGGCATCACTTTCCCCACTAAATCTAACTCTCCAGTCATAGCCAAACGTGGTGTAATCACTTCATTCGTAATTAACGAGTAAAGGGCTGTTGCCATGGTAATACCTGCCGACGGTCCATCTTTCGGAGTTGCCCCTTCAGGGACGTGGAGGTGAATAGCATGTTTTGTAAACCACTCAGGGTCGATATTGTGACTTACAGCAATCGATTTGAGGTGGGTGAGGGCAATGTTTGCCGACTCTTGCATCACCTCGCCTAATTTACCGGTGAGTTTGAACTCCCCTTTACCGGGGTAACTCACAGCTTCAATCATCAATGTATCTCCACCCATGCTCGTCCATGCTAAGCCAATGGACATACCAGGGCGATCAGCTTTGAGAATCTCATCTTCTTTAAACAGCGGTTGTCCTAAATACTCAATCAGTTTTTCTTGAGTAATTTTAATAGGGAGTTCTACATCTTTTTCTAAGATCTCACGAGCTACTTTACGGTGAATTTTATCAAGAGACTTTTCGTAGTTACGTACTCCCGCTTCACGGGCGTAGGATTCGGCAATCTCATGAAGAATCTTTGAAGTATAGGAGATCTCTTTACGAATCAGGCCGTGCTTTTTAAGAGATTTAGGAACAAGGTATTTTTTCCCAATAGAGAGTTTCTCATTGGCGGTATACCCTGCAATGTGAATGATCTCCATTCTATCTAATAAAGGACGAGGAATTGTTTCTAAGGTATTTGCTGTGACAATAAACAACACCTGAGACACATCAAAAGGTAAATCGAGATAGTGATCTCTAAAAGCGATGTTTTGTTCTGGGTCTAAAACCTCCAACAAAGCACTCGCTGGATCTCCTTGAAAAGAGATGCCCATTTTATCGATCTCATCGATTAAAAAGACGGGGTTTTTTGTTTTTACGGTCTTTAAACCTTGGATAATCTTTCCAGGCATCGCTCCGATATAGGTACGACGGTGTCCTTTAATTTCAGATTCGTCTCTCATACCACCAACACTAAAGCGGTAGTACTCTTTTTTCAGTGAGCGAGCAATCGATTTTCCTACACTCGTTTTACCAACTCCAGGAGGACCAACTAAACAAATGATAGAGCCTTTGGTATCTTGTTTCTTTTTACGAACAGCAAGGTACTCTAAGATTCGATCTTTCACATCCTTTAAGCCGTAGTGATCTTTCTCTAAGATTTTTTTAGCAGACTCTAAGGTAAAGTCTTCAGCTTTAGGATCATTCCACGGTAAAGCGGCAATAGTCTCTAAATAGGTTCGAGTAATTGCGTAATCGGGACTATTAGGATCAAGTGATTTAAATTTATCGAGTTCACTTTGAACTGCTTCAGCCACCTCTCCTTCAAATTGAAAAACAGAGAGCGCTTTAGCTATTTTATTATATGCAGCAGTTCTTGGATCGCTGGTAAGTCCAAGTTCTTGTTGAATATGTTTTAACTCTTCACGTAAGAAATACTCACGTTGGTTTTTTTCTAATTTACTATTTACACGAGCTTGAATTTGCTCTTGCATCTCAAGTACTTGTTGCTCTTTTTTAATGAACACAAGAACTCGTTCCATTCTACGACGGACATTAAGAGTCTCTAAGATTCTTTGTTGCGCCCTACGGTCAATATTAATAATTGAGGCGATGAAATCGGCCATCTTGCCAGCTTGGTCGATATTCACCATATTCAAGCGCATCTCTTCAGTAAACAGAGGGTTCCCTTTAGAGAGCTTTTTTGTCTCAGTAATAAGTTGGCGAGTCCACGCTTTTAACTCAGTAGGGTTATCTTCGATATCATTGAGGTAGTCGACCTCTGCGATAATGAACTTTCCACTTGAGTGAAACTCTTTAACTTGGAATCTCTTTACTGTTGAGATAAATATGTTCATTCCCCCATCGGGGAGTTTAATTCGTTTTATGATTTTGGCAATTGTTCCAACCCGGTAGAGATTTTGGGCATCATAATCATTTTTTGATTCATCTTTCACAAGCAGGAGTCCTAAATCTCCACCGTGATTCATTGCTTGATTCACGATTTCAACATCCTCTTTGCTCTCAACCACTAATGGGGTGAAAAGACCTGGGAAAATAGGGGTTCCTACTAAAGGTAGAATAAAAAGATTACGAGGCAGTGTCTGCTCAACCGGCATCAATTCCTGTTCTGCTGCCATTAGATATCCTCCACAATTATTGTATGCACGATATGTACACTCTCAATGTACTAAAAAGTTGGTCGACCGTGAAGTAAACACTGTTGTAGTGCCGATGCAATCATCTTTGCTCCGCTTTTGTTGGGGTGTACTCCATCTAATGTAAGGTATAATCGTCTTTGATCTGAGAGGTGTTGAATCTTTTGTTCATCTCCTTGGATATAAAGCCCATCTTCAAACAGTGTTTGAGGACTCCCCAAAAGATAATCACTCGGATCGGCAATCTCCTTAAGTGATTGCTCTGCCTCATAGGCAATATCACACACACCAAAAGATTCATAGTGGCTGATTGCTCGCTTTATCATCTCATTACGTTTTTCTCTTTTGTTATTTAACGAAGAAGTTAATACTTCTCCGATAGGAAATAAGGTACACATCTTAAAAGAGATATCACCATACAACAAGTGTATCTCTTTCATCATGAGATGTAACTCACGTTCAAAGTCTTGATCATCACGTAACGGTCCGTTTGGAGCATCCATTTTTTGTTGAGAAGAGAGAGCCCACGCTCCCCCAAGAGCGTGCATATGGGGGATAAGAAGATCATTCGTACCGCTTTGGAATATGTAGGTCTCCTTTGTTGTTGGAGGATTATTCTCTAAAAAGGTGAATAGGCGCTCTTTTGTTTGTAAGAACGTACTTCCATCGACCCCATAGGGACGAACACTCTTTGAGAGATGCCTCGTATAGGAAGAACCGATACGACCGTGAGTGATACTATCTCCAAAAATATAGGTCTTATAATCCAAAGCTCTAATTCTTACTCCTTTTTATCCACCATACCCCAAGATAGCAAAAGGGGGTATCTAATAAGGCAAATATGATCTTAAAGATCCAATACGGTAAAATAAGGGTAAAGACTCCGCTCACAGTGGGAGCACTTGCTGTTTTATAAAATGCGATAAACATAAAAATAGTTGTATCGACAAATTGGCTAATAATGGTACTTACATTATTTCTAATCCACAAATGTTTCTCTTTAGAGAGCACTTTAATAGACCAAAAGATAAGAACATCGATATGTTGTGCAATAAAAAATGAGATCAAAGAGGCAATTGTCATTCTCATACTCGAATAAAAGATATTTACATATGCCTCTTGTAGGGGCCATGTGGGGTGTCCAGGTAAGATGATACACAACCATGTCATGATAAACATAAACACCAACATCATGGTAGAGAGGTTCACAAACTGACTCGAGGTTTTACGCCCATACACTTCAGTTGTAATATCGGTGATTAAAAACAGTAAAGGCATAAATAAAATACCGACACTGGTACGTATCTCTAAAAGTGAGAATAGTCTTAGGTAGGTTATTTTAGAACCAAGAATATTAACTAACACCATGGAAGTAAGATATAAAGCAAATAAAAATTGCTTTTTTTGCTCTTTTGTGAACATGTGTGCCCCCTTTTTGTATGCCGAGACACTACAAGAAATTTGCCTCTTAGTAAAGAGAAGAAATTACGTCAAACTGCCTCATAAAATATTGTAGAAAAAACTCACTGTGTGATAGTGTACACAAAATAAGGAGTTTATTGATGTCAAAACTCATAGTAATTGCTATTGGAGGAAACTCCCTTTTAGATAAAGATGCCACCTACAGTGTAGCTGAGCAGTACAAAGCGGTAGAGCACACCTGTCGCCACATTGCCCAACTTATTAAAGAGGGACATAAAGTGGTTATTACCCACGGCAATGGTCCACAAGTAGGGTATGCACTCAGGCGTAGTGAAATAGCGCAAAAAGAGATCGCCTCTGAACCACTTGATGTGTGTGTAGCAAATACCCAAGGGACCATTGGCTACCAACTTCAAATGGCTCTTAGTAACGAACTTGGTAGATATAATCTTAATACAAGTGTTGCTACTGTGGTAACTCAAGTTGTAGTCGACTCTGAAGACCCTTCCTTTAATCATCCCTCTAAACCTATTGGTTCATATATGGGAGAGCACATAGCATTAGAAAAGCAAGAGACACTTGGGTGGGATATTGTTGATGATGCAGGACGTGGCTATAGACGAGTTGTGGCTTCTCCCCATCCTCAAAAGATTGTTGAACTTTCTCTTATTCAAAGTCTTGTCGATCAAGGACACGTGGTAATTTGTTGTGGGGGAGGAGGCATCCCTGTTATTCAAACAAGTGATGGTTCATACAGTGGAATTGAAGCTGTCATAGATAAAGATCGAACAGCCTCTTTGTTGGCACAACACCTAAGAGCAGATATCTTTCTTATCTCAACAGCGGTAGATAAAGTCTATCTCAATTACAACACTTCCAATCAAACTTCAATAGATGCGATGAACGTACAAGAGTGTCAAACCTATATCCAAGAGGGACACTTTGCCCCGGGAAGTATGCTTCCTAAAATTGAGGCTATTATCGATTTTATTGAAGCCACACACAACGAGGCTATTATCACCTCTTTTGAAGTATTACACCAAGCACTTCATCATCAAAGTGGAACAATCATCACTACCAATTAGCGTTATCAAGGATGTGTTTCTTTCTTAAGATGATCTTTTCAAAAGGGATGGTGCTATTTGCTATATAGAGAGGTAAGACACTAAAGACAAACTCCCATGAATCTTGAATCATAACAAACGATAAAGCGAGCTTCATTACAATATAAAGGGCAGTAATAACTGCAAACAGTGTATTAGCTTTTCTAAAGTAGTACAAAGCTAAAGGGTTCCCTCCTGCTGCTAAAAGAGCCCATAACGCTGCTACTAATAATAACGGTGAAATAAAGATGATGTTTTCATTAAAATAAGTGACATCATGGTTGGTGGTAATCATCATCACTGCTAAGATGGTTGAAACTGCTCCTAAAAGAGTATAAATCAGTGTATTCATAATTCCATAACCAAATCTCATAATCTTCTCTTTTGTATAAAAGAGTTCTTTTGATTGAAAACGTGCAAGTACGATGAGTACGAAAGAGAGTGCTAGTGAAAAAAGCAGTGTTCGCCAATACAACGTAGGAGAATGTTGTAACACAGTGAAACGGGGATGGCCAACTTCACTGTGGTGGACAATCTCTTTGTCAACTAATGAGGTGAGTGCGCCGTGTTCATCAATATAAGAAAACTGAGTGAGAGCCTCTTCTAAAAAGGTGGGTAGATACATCGCTTCCCACAGTGTAATAGGGTGATCAATTGCCCTTCCTTGTAGGAAGTTTAAACTCCACTCTAAGATGGGGGAGTGTGCAGTATGACGATTAGCTAACGAGCGAAATGATTCATCTAACTCAATTGAGTGAGCCCATCTGTACAATTGTCCACCTAC
Source organism: Sphaerochaetaceae bacterium (assembly GCA_041655255.1). Lineage (GTDB taxonomy): Bacteria > Spirochaetota > Spirochaetia > Sphaerochaetales > Sphaerochaetaceae > JBBAFS01. The sequence continues at coordinate 1 of JBBAFS010000016.1, read as the reverse complement.
T
>JBBAFS010000015.1:0-27822 GCA_041655255.1 Sphaerochaetaceae bacterium | reverse complement strand
TCTTGAGTAATCACATAACGTAAGCCACTGGCTGTTTTAGTTGCATTGGGCCATCTGTTAGCTAATTCTTTCTCTAATTCGGCTGTTGCCTCTTTGAGAGACTCTTCTTCTCTCTTTTGAACAGCTAATACATCGGCTAAGAAGGAGTCTTTAGTCACTTGAAACGCTTTTGCATCATCTCCAACTCGAATAATCTCAATAGTGTTGATGTTATCTCCTTGGGCTATTGAGTTCACGATATCTAATCCTTCAACAACGTGCCCAAAGACTGAGTGTTTTCCGTCTAACCACGGAGTGGAGACGTGAGTAATAAAGAATTGACTCCCGTTTGTTCCTGGTCCCGCATTAGCCATTGAAAGCACTCCAGGTCCGTTATGAATTAACTCATCACTAAACTCATCTGGGAATGTATATCCAGGTCCACCAGTCCCTTTTCCTTCAGGGCATCCGGTTTGGATCATAAAGTTATCAATCACTCTATGAAATAATAAGTTATCGTAAAAGGGAGTTCCTGGCTCTTTTAAATTCAAACTACCTTCGGCGAGACCTACAAAGTTTGACACAGTCATTGGTGTTTTATCGTAGGTGAGAGAAAGGAGTATGTCTCCTTTGTTTGTGTTTATTTTTGCGTATAAACCATCTTTAAGTTCACTTTTCATGAAAATTCCTTCTATGTATTATAATTCTACCGTCTCTTCTTCTTGTAAAAGAAGCCGATATATTCGATCTAAGTCATCCATTGAATAATATGATATTTCAATCTTTCCTTTTTTCAATGTCCCTTTCAGTTGTACTTTTGTACCTATCTTTTCTATAAACTTTTGTTCAAGAGCTACCATATCGACTGATCTCTCCCGTATTGGTTTTTCTCCTTTTGCTCTGACAGCTCTTTTACCATGATTCAACTCTTGAGCTAAATGCTCTGAGGAGCGGACACTGAGTTGCTCTGACACAATTTTCTGGTAAAGATACTGCTGATCAGCTGGATTGACAACCGACAGTAGCGCTCGTGCATGTCCTGCACTAAACTCACCACGTAAAAGAGAGTCTTGCATCACATCCGGAAGTTGTAGCAACCTTATGCTGTTACTAATAGTGGATCTTTTTTTGCCAACTCGATCAGCTAAATCTTCTTGCCGTATATTCGCTTGCTCTAATAAAAAGAGATACGCTTTAGCTTCATCAATGGGATTGAGGTTTTCTCGTTGAATGTTTTCAATCAAAGATACTTCTAATCGCTGTACGGCATTAAAGGTCTTTACGATCACTGGAACTTTCTCAAGACCTACTTCTAAAGCAGCTCGGTAGCGACGCTCTCCAGCGACAATCATAAATTCATCATCAGAAAGCTTCTCTACTAATAAGGGTTGTAAAATACCTTGGTGGCGAATAGAGGCTGCTAGTTCAGCTAATGTCTCTTGGTCAAATTTTTTTCTTGGTTGCTCCATGTTTGGTCTTATCTTGTTTATCTCTAACAAAATAAGGGCATCACTTTTCTCACCTAAAGCTGTTTCAGCTTGGATAAATGCATCGTAGGAGTAATCTTCCATTAAAGAACTAATCCCTTTTCCTAATCCTTTTTTCTTTATTTTACCTGACACGTTGAGCTACCTCCTTCGCCAATGCTTTGTATCCTGATGCACCTGTACTAGAGGCATCATACTTATTAATAGGGAGACCATATGAAGGAGCTTCACTAAGACGCACATTACGAAGAATTTTTGTTTTAAAGACCAAATCTTTAAAATAGCTCGTTACATCGGCAACAACTTCTTTTGAAAGTCGTGTCCTTTTAATATACATAGTAAAGAGTATCCCAAGAATTTCTAAGTGAGGATTGAGTTGTTTTTTCACATTGGAGACTGTTCTCATCAGCTGATTGAGTCCCTCCATAGCGAAATACTCACATTGCATAGGAATAATAGTGTATTGAGCCCAACACATAGCGTTGATTGTAAGAAGACCCAAAGAGGGTGGACAATCAATAATAATGTAGTCCCAATCGTTATCTATTGGCTCTAATGCATTTTTTACAAAGAACTCTCGAGCTAACTCATTCACCAACTCTACACTTAAACCAGCGAGATCAAGTCCACCAGCAATGGCTGTAAGATTTTCAACAGGAGTTGCCTGATACGCCTCTTGGGGTGTACAAGAGCCAACAACGACGTCATACATCCCCTTTTGATGTGTATCGATTCCAACAGCACTGCTTAGGTTCCCTTGTGAGTCGAGATCAATAATAAGGACCTTGTGCCCCATCTCTGCGAGATAAGCACCCAAGTTTACTACAGTGGTTGTCTTGCCAACCCCACCTTTTTGGTTCGTACAGATAATCCTTTTTGCACTCATAACGCTACTATACATAATGCTTTGCAAGATGTCATTACCAATTGAGGGATTGACCATCATTTAAGTACACTGTATCTTTTATGTACCTATTACGAGGAGGCCAATCGCATGATTGATAAAGTAAGAGCAGCTATCGAGAATATCCGTCCTGACTTACAAAGTGACGGTGGAGATATTGCATTCATTAAAATGGAAGGACACGATGTGACTGTCCAGCTCCAAGGAGCTTGTGTTGGTTGCCCTATGAGTCAAATGACACTAAAGAATGGGGTAGAGCGATACATCAGAAGCGTTGTTGATCCTAACATCAATATCATCAGTGAAAACTAATAATGTTTCACGTGAAACATATTGATAGCTATACGTGATGTTTCACGTGAAACATCACAAAGAAAGAACCACCACATTTGGTGGTTCTTTTTATCTCTTTTGGTTATGTGTTATTATTCTTCTGAGGTATCTGCTTCGTTTTCTTCGGAAGTGATTTCATCCTCTTCTTCTAATCCTGATTCAGTTTTAGCAATAGCAACAATACTATCTCCCTCTTGCAAGCGTGATACACTTACTCCAGAAGCATAAGCTTTTTGAATTGCAATTGTCCTTACGGGAGTTCGGATGGATTTACCCATGCTTGTGATACACATCACATCATGATCATCAGTAACAGCCAAGGTTGAAACAATATAGCCTGTCTTATCTCTAAAGGTATAAATTATTTGACCCATGGTGCCTCTACCATGAACCTTAAATTCATCAAACTCTACTTGCTTACCTTGCCCCTTCTCGGTGATGAGTAACATTCGTTTGGATTGGTCAACTTTGAGCAGTCCAACAACTTCATCGTTTTTCCCTCGACGAATTCCTCTCACTCCTCTAGAAGCTCTTCCCATGGCACGTACATCAGAAGATCTAAAGCGCAATGCTTTACCTTTCTTTGTGATAATAACAGCTTCGTCATCTTCTCTAACAAGTTCAGATTTGACTAAAACATCGCCCTCGTCTAAGAAGAGTGCAATTATTCCCCTTGTTCGTGCATTTACAAAGAGTGGCAGGTTAACCTTTTTCGCTACTCCTGCTCGAGTAACCATGAGGAGGAACAGATCTTCATCAAAGTCTTTAAAGTTAATAATTGATGTGACCTCTTCCTCTGCTTCAAATGGAAGAAGTTTTTTAATACTCTCCCCTTTACTGGTTCTTGAACCGACAGGGAACTGGTGGACTTTGAGCCAATATGCTTTACCCATGGTAGTTACTACCATGACGTAGTTGTGAGTTGATGCAATAAAGAGATGTTCAACAAAGTCTTCATCTCGTAAAGCTGCTCCAATGACTCCTTTTCCCCCTCTTCCTTGAGAGCGGTACTCTTCAGTTGGAACTCGTTTTACAAAACCTTTGTTAGTCATCACCACAACAACATCTTCTTCTTTAATGAGGTCTTCGATATTCATTCCATCGACTTCCTCAAGTGAGATTTCTGTTCTTCGCTCATCTCCATGCTTTGAGGCACTTTCGAGTAACTCTTCTTTCACTACTTGTAATAACTTATCACTATCACTAAGTAATTCATTGTAGTATATGATTTTAAGGTTTAATTCTTCGAGTTCGCTTATGATCTTTTCAGTCTCTAATTGGCTTAATCGTCCGAGCCTCATATCGATTATTGCTTGAGCTTGTATCTGTGAGAGACTAAATTTCTCCATAAGACGTTGCATAGCTTCACTGTTATCGGAAGCTTTTTTAATAATCTCAATGACTTCATCAATATTCTCTAGTCCAATTTTAAGTCCTAATAAGACATGAGCTCGTTCTTCAGCTTTTCTTAGATCAAAGCGTGTTCGTCTTTCGACTACTTCTTGACGGTGATCAACGTAATAACGGATCATATCCATTAACCCAAGCTGTTGTGGTCTTCCATCAACTAAAGCAAGGTTATTTACATTGAAATTCGACTGCAATGGAGTGTGGACAAACAGAAGGTTCATCACCACTTGAGCGACAGCACCTCTTTTAAGTTCAACAACTAATCTAATACCATCACGGTCCGACTCATCACGTACTTCACTAATTCCTTGAATATGTGTTTTACGTAAATCACTTATTCTTTTTACTAAATCGGCTTTATTGACTTGATAGGGGAGTTCGGTGATTACCAGTTGGTCTTTTCCACCAACTTCTTCGATTTCGTATCGACCACGAACGACTATTTTTCCTCGTCCTGTTTGGAATGCTTGGTAGATACCACTTCGCCCCATGATAATTCCACTGGTGGGGAAATCGGGTCCTTGGACAATTTCCATCATCTCAACGAGAGTGATATCTGGATTGTCGATATAGGCAGCTATTCCTGATGAGACTTCACGAAGGTTGTGAGGGGCCATATTTGTGGCCATGCCAACAGCAATACCGCTACTTCCATTTACTAACAAAAAGGGGATTGCGGCGGGAAGGACTTTAGGCTCTTGTAGAGAGTCGTCGTAGTTTGGGCCAAAGTCGACAGTCTCTTTTTGAATATCGTTGAGCATCTCTTCGCCAAGACGACTCATTTTTGCTTCGGTATACCGCATCGCTGCTGCAGGGTCTCCATCAATGGAGCCAAAGTTCCCTTGTGGGAATACCACTGGATAGCGCAAAGAGAAATCTTGAGCTAATCGCACTAAAGCATCATAGACACTTTGATCTCCGTGTGGGTGGTATTTACCTAACACATCTCCGACGATACGGGCACTTTTTCTAAAAGGGGTATTATATCGTAACCCCATCTCATACATATCATATAAGATACGGCGGTGAACTGGCTTAAGGCCGTCACGCACATCAGGAAGAGCACGACTCACAATTACGCTCATTGCGTAATTGAGATACGACTCTCTCATCTCATCACTAATACTCGCTTTGATTATTCTTCCGGTTTGTTGCTGTTCCATACTGTATTACCAACGATCCTTATACATCCAAGTTCGAAACATACAATGCATTTTGTTCGATAAAATTCTTTCTCGGTTCGACTTCTTCACCCATTAACGTAGTGAATACTTCATCTGCCTCAATGGCATCCTCTAAGGTAACTTGAGTGAGACTACGAGTCTCTGGATTCATCGTTGTCTCCCATAATTGATCGGGATTCATCTCTCCAAGACCCTTATAACGCTGAACTGGGATTTTTGTTGTATCTCCCTCTTTCACGTGTTCTTTAAAGATTTCCTCACGAGCTCCTTCGTCGTAGGCATAAAAGATTTTCTTTCCAATAGTGACCTTATAAAGAGGGGGCATAGCAAAATAGACATACCCAGCCTCAATTAAGGGCCTCATATACCTAAAGAAGAAAGTGAGAAGCAAGGTTCTAATATGAGATCCGTCGACATCTGCGTCGGCCATAATAATGACTTTATGGTAGCGAACTTTCTCAACATCGAAGTGTGCTCCTAACCCTGCTCCTAATGAAGCAATAACTGGTTGAAGTTTCTCATTGCCTAGAACTCGCTCTTCACGAGCTTTCTCTACGTTAAGCATTTTACCCCACAAAGGAAGGATTGCTTGAATGGCACGATCTCTTCCTTGTTTGGCACTTCCACCTGCACTATCTCCCTCAACGATAAAGATTTCACATTTAGCGGGATCTTTTTCACTACAGTCGGCTAACTTACCAGGAAGGCCAACACCTTCACTGTTTTTACGAATTCTCATTCGGGCATCTCGAGCAGCAAAGCGAGCTTTAGCTGCTAAGATTGCTTTTTCGAGGATTTGGTCAATAACTTGAGGGTGTTCATCAAAGTAGTCGTTAAATTTCTCATACACCATCGATGCGACGATTCCTTGTACTCGAGGGTTTCCAAGTTTCATCTTTGTTTGCCCCTCAAACTGAGGATCGGGGATTTTAACAGAGATAACTGCGGTCATTCCCTCTTTTAAATCGTCACCAGTGAGAGACTCTTCAAACTTTCTCGATAACTTTGATTTTTTGAGTTGTTCATTCATCACCCGTGTCAAACCACTACGATACCCAGCTAAGTGAGTTCCACCCTCACGGGTGTTGATGTTGTTTACAAAGGTAAATAAGACTTCGTCATAACGATCGTTGTACTGTAAGGCAACATCGACTTTCACATCATCTTTTTGGCCTTCGAAGAAAATCGGCTCTTCATGAACAGTTTTCTTGGTGCTATTTAAGTGTTGAATGAAGCTTTTGATGCCCCCTTCAAAGTGAAACTGTTGCTTTTTAGGCTCTTCAAGTCGTTCATCGACTATCGTTATGACAATTCCCTTATTAAGGAAGGCAAGCTCCCTAAATCGTTCAGCGAGTACTCCAAAGCTAAAATCATCAGTTTCCAAGATAGATGTATCAACTTTAAAACGGACAAGAGTTCCTGTTTTATCACTCTCTCCGATCTCTTTGACAGGCTCTTGGGGAAAGCTTTTGAGATATCGCTGGAAATAGACCTTACCGTCTCTGTAGACGCTTACTTCCAACCATTCGGATAAAGCGTTCACAACAGAGACTCCAACGCCGTGGAGCCCCCCAGAGACCTTATACGACTCGTTATCGAACTTTCCACCAGCGTGGAGTTGTGTTAAAACAACCTCAAGGGTACTTTTATTTTCACCAGGGTGAAGCTCAACGGGGATTCCTCGTCCGTTGTCTTCAATACGCATGATATTCTCTTTTTCAATAACGATGCTTATAGTGTCACAATAACCAGCCATAGCTTCGTCGATACTGTTATCAATAACTTCATACACGAGGTGATGGAGCCCATCGGGACCTGTAGATCCGATATACATTCCGGGACGCTTACGAACAGCCTCAAGTCCTTTCAGAACTTGAATATTAGCGGCGCTGTAATCGTGCGACCCGTTTCTGCTTTTAGTCGCAGAAAGGTCGGCAGCCATCTCTTTGGGTACCTCATTAGAAACGTTCATACTCATAGATTATGTCCTTGCTAGATATAAAATTGAACTTACCTTGTATGGTACCATTTTTAGAAAGTTGTGTAAAGGGTTTCACCCTGGATATATGTATCACTAATTTTTTACAAGATAAATAATTAGCTATGTTTAGATATGATTTTTCCTGACTTTTTGAACAACACTTGCTTATCGTTGGTCCCTGTTATAATATAGCTATCATGCCGCACCAAAAGTGGAATTACAAACCGTTCTGGGATGAGGTCGTCTCACGTATGCAATCTACGCTTAATGAGCAAGAATTCATCACGTGGCTCAACAGGATTTCCTATCACGGTTCAGAACAGCAAAAAATCCTCTTATCTGCTCCGTCTCTTTTCATCAGAGATTACGTGACTGCCCAATATAGGGCAACCATTCTCTCGATCTTAGAAGAAATCACAGGAGAGAGTGTCGATATAGAGATCTCAGTACACGCAAATCCGACAACAGAGGATCCTGCTACTGTGAAGGTAGTAAAACCTAAAAGTGCTCCTCTACCAAAGGCACAACGAAAACCACGAGATCCAAACATCAATCAGAGCTACCAGTTTGACTCCTTTATAGTTGGAGATAACTCCTCTTTTGCTTACAGCGTAAGTATGGCAATTGCCCGTAACCCAGGGGTGAGTTATAACCCATGTTTGATTTATGGAGGGGTTGGATTAGGAAAAACACACCTCATTCAATCGATTGGAAACTATATCCAAGACAACACTCCAGAGCTCCAAATTGTCTATGTGACCGCTGAAATGTTCACCAATGAGTTCATTCAGGCTATCGGAGGAGAAAAAACACCTCAATTTAGAAACAAGTATCGTAAAGCCGATGTTCTCTTAATTGATGACATTCACTTCCTTCAAAAAAAATCATCAACACAAGAAGAGTTGTTTCATGTCTTCAATAATCTTTTTGAAGCTAACAAGCAACTTGTCTTTACGTGTGACCGCCCTATCCAAGAGTTACAAGATATAGCCGATCGTCTTAAAAATAGATTTACCCGTGGTATTAACGTCGATTTACAACCACCTGATTTTGAGACACGTTTAGCTATCTTAACACGAAAGTGTGAAGAACAAGGGTGCCATATCTCTCAAGAGGTGTTGGAGTATATCAGTAGAAGTGTTCACACCAACGTTCGTGATTTGGAAGCGAGCCTCACAAAGCTTATTGCGTATAGTAACTTACTTCACAAAGAGATCACATTAGAGATTGCCCAAGAACAATTAAAAGGGGTGTTCTCTTTAGTAAAAGATCAATCCCTTTCAATTGATTCAATTATTCGTGTTGTAGCCGATTATTTTAATGTCTCTTTATACGATTTAAAAGGGAAAAAGAGGACAAAGAGTGTGGTCCTCCCTCGCCAAATAGCCATGTATATTGCTCGTACCATAACCGATTTCTCTACAACAGAGATTGGCTATGAGTTTGGTGGTCGTGATCATACAACTGTTATGCACTCAGTTGGTCGAGTAGAAGGGATGATTCAAACTGACAGTGCTGTGCACGGTTCAGTGCAACATTTAATTCGCCAAGCACAAGAATATAATCGTTCTAAGTGATTGTATAAGGTGTGTATTGGTTGTGGATAGATTGTGAATTGATGTGGATAACTTCAAATGCTTGTGGATTAGTGTGGATGAATTGTGGATAACTCCACCCTTTTTTCCACAATTTTTGATTATGTAGGAGTCGAACAGGTAAAGATTTAGTACCTTTATCCACAGTATACATGGTACTATTACTACGACTACTATATATTAAAGAGTTAATAGGAGTAGAGTGATGAAGTTTGTTTGTCATAAGAATGCACTACAAAAAGAGATTGCTTTAGCATTAGATTTTACGAGTCAAAGAAACACATTATCAGTTGTTTCTTATGTCTTACTGGAAGCTAAAAATAATAAACTAACGATTAAAGCTACTGATCAAAAAGTAGGTTTTACTTCTACGATTGATGTTGAAGTCCACCAAGAGGGTTCAACTACAGTCTATTGTGAGAAGTTTTTTAGTATTTTACGCTCCCTACCAGATGAGAACGTTGTGTTTGAAGAGAAAGGGCAACGGCTCTTTATTCAACCAGAGACAAAAACAATCGATTTTGATTTAAGAACTATTGAAGTCGATAAGTTCCCCTCGTTAGAGGAAGCATCTCAAGTTGTTGAATTCTCTTTAGCTCAAAAAGATCTCTTTGAGATGATTGATCAAACAATCTTCTCAATTAGCGATGATGAAACTCGTCATTTCATGAATGGGGCTTATATCGAACAACAACCTAATGCATTAGTGATGGTTGCTACTGATGGGCGACGCTTATCGTATATCAAAAGGAATATAGAACAAGATATCCCTTCGTTTGTCCCCATTACCATTCCAACACGATTTTTACATCTCATGAAAAAATCGGGAACTGGAGAAGGAGAGGTAGTTCTTGGCATTAAAGAGAACTTACTTTTTGCCTCCTTTGGGCACCAAACTATGTACACCACATTGATTCATGGAACATTCCCAAATTACAAACGAGTTATTCCTGAAAAACAGACTCTATCATGTGTTGCTTCAATTGATGATATGAATGAGGCATTAAAAAGAGTCTCTTTGTTAGTTGAAAACAAAGCAAAACGGATCTTTGTAGAACTTAATCAAAACCAGATGATTATCAGTAGTGAAGAGAGTGAGTTTGGTCAGGCAAAAGAAGTCATTGCTTGTACATACGACGGACCAGCAACATCATTTGCAATGAACTACCTTTATATGGTGAGTCCTTTACGAGTTATGGAAGGGAAGATGTTCTCTTTATGCTTTACCGAGCCAAACAAAGCTATTACTGTACGACCTGATCCCGAAAAAGACTATTTCCATATTATCATGCCAATGCAAATAGATTAATGCGATTCACGTCAATCGGTTTTCAACATTTTAGAAACCTCACCGATACACTGATTTCTACCGATGCAAAACATGTTGTGTTGGTAGGAGAAAACGGACAGGGAAAAAGTAACTTCTTAGAGGCTATTTACACGCTCTGTTACGGCTCTTCTTTTAGGACACCTCAAACAAAGCACCTTGTTCGTCACGGTGAAAGAGAGTTTGCTTTATCGGCAATTATGAGAACTGATGAAGAACTTCTCCAGCAGATGACATTTCGCTTTAAAGATGGAGCTCGAGAAATTAGAATTGACGGAAAAGAGATAACCGATCGTAAAGAGTTATTGTACCACGTCCCTTGTATTGTCTTTACCCATGATGATATCGAGTTCATCCGAGGAGAACCTGAACAGAGGCGGCGTTTCTTTGATCAAACGATGTCGATGTATGACCCACTCTACTTTGACGATTTGAGGCGCTATAGGGCCTTGCTACGTCAACGTAACGCAGCTATTAAAGAAGAGTATTATTCATTACTCCCTTTGTACAACGAGCAACTTGCCGAAGTTGGTTTACAACTACAGCAAAAAAGAGCTTCGGAGTGTGCCACATTTAATACACTTTTTACCCCTTTGTACAAAGAGGTTTCCCAAAGTGATGTCAATATACACGTGAATTATAAAGCGTCATGGGGGAGTTGTAACTCAATTGATGAGGTTGTAACTAAGTTAGAACAACAAGTTGAAAGTGATATGAGAATGCAAACAACGACAAGTGGACCTCATCGAGATCAGTTTGTAGTAACTCAAGATAACCTTCAATTTTCTTTGGTGGGATCGACTGGCCAAATGAGACTTGCATCTCTTCTTTTTAGAATTGCTCAAATGATGAATTACAAGAATCATACATCAAAAAAGCCCGTATTATTGATAGATGATGTGCTTTTAGAGCTAGATATCGTAAAACGAGGGCTCTTTTTATCCCACGTAAGTGGTTATAGCCAAGCGTTTTTTACCTTCTTACCAGATGAATCTTACTTCTCATCTGATGAAACCCATGATACACTCACCTACCAAGTAAAGCAGGGGAATATTGTTGAATTCAAGTAACAAAAATACAGATGAGGTACTCACTCAACTCTTACAACGACTTACTATAGGAGAAGATAATCCACTGTATTCACTTGTTACCACATGGAGTGAAATAGTTGGTTATGATCTTGCAACACATGCACGATTGTTAGATCTCAAAGGAAGAGTATTGATTATTCAAACAGATCACCCAACATGGGGTTCATTAGTACTGATGAGAAAAAAACAAATTCTTGCACGACTAAAAGCTCAATTTCCTGAACTTCAGATTACCCAAATACAGATACGCAACACTGCAACAAAGCGCTTCTAACATACCGGATTGACTTATGAAGAGTTGCTCTTTATGGTAAAGAGCGTCCTCCTTTTTGTGTGTAGGTGTACAGGAGGAAACTATGAACACTCATTATTCAAAAGAGTATATTAAACTCGCTCACAAACGAACAATCCATAATGCTTATGAAGTCTCACAAAGCTTACAGTGTCGCTGCTTTTTCTGTGGGAATCTGTTTGATCCAAGTGAGATCGATTATGAGCACACTCGCTATGAGAAGACAACAGCGTATTGTCCTACATGTGGAATCGATGCGGTATTAGGAGATGCATCTCTTTTTCCCATCTATGATGAAAATTTTGCTTTACAATGTTCCTATGCTTGGTTTAACGGCTACAGCGAACTGTGTGATAAACACCCAATACGAAGAGAGTTTTTAAAAGAGTATTGAAATAATGTAACAAGGTATTTTATACATAATTTCAATCAGACAAACTCTTTAATCATATCCCAAAGGGGGATATAAAAAGATTACATCGGATACAACATGGTCAACTGTTATTGGATATAATGATGAAAAGGAGAAAGGATTCTTACTCGTATTGCTCAACCACAAAAAAAGAGAAAAAATATCTCGTTTTTTGGGATTCGGGCTAAAGTGGATTACTTGACACTTTACGAGGGTCAATTATATACTGCCCTTTCGGGAACATGTTCCCATGAAAGAAGATAAAATCGGCGTAAAGCCATATATAGTTGGAGATTTTCCATGAAAAGAACGTATCAACCCAGTAGAACTAAAAGAAATAGAAGACTTGGTTTTAGAGCTCGCATGTCCACAAAAGCTGGACGTCTTATTCTTGCTAGAAGAAGAGCCAAGGGAAGAAAAAAGCTTTCTGTAAGCGATGAGAAAAAACCTTACTAAAAAAGAGATTGTAAAGAAGAAGCCCGATATTGATGAAATATTTAATCGCGGTAAGAAATTCTATGCCTCTGGCATTCGACTCATCGTTGCACCTAATAACCTCACTGTAAATCGTATCGTAGTTATTTGTGTAAGAAACTACGGTAATGCGGTGAAGCGCAATCGAATAAAAAGGCACATCAAAGAAATTTGGAGAATTGAAAAACCCGGTTTTCATATCGGATTCGATTTTGCATTCGTCGTATACCCAGGAAAGGATATTGATTATCATGCGCGCAAAGATCAATTAACGCGGATGTTTTCTGAAGCACAAGTCTACCTTAGCAACTAGTGTACAATCTTTCCTGTTCCCCGATGAGGAGAGGATATGGATAGGAATACAATATTAGCAATTATACTCTCAGTAATTGTGATATCAGTTGGTTTAACCGTGCAAGCAACCTTCTTCGCACCTGACGAAGTTGAAGCTCCCCCCGCACAAGAGGTGGCTGTTGTTGAACCTGAGAGTATAGAAGCTCCTTCTCTTTCGCTAAGCGAAACTTCCTTAGCGTATAACAGTGGAGTTGCGGGATCATTCACTGCATTAGGACAGGGGGACTCATCTTCTCCTTTTACCTTTGAAACTGATGTCTTTATCATTCAATTTGAACCAAAGGGTGGTTCAATATCTTCATTAAAGCTAAAAGATCACCTCGATCATAACGAGCCTGTAGAGATTATCTTTAATGATGGTTCAGCCCCACCCGCATTTAGTTTATATCCAGGAGATGATACTTCTCATCCGATTGATGCCATCTTCGATTATAGTGTGAGTGACAATAGTGTCTCTTTCACTCAACAATTTGGTATCATTGGAAATGATGGAAACGTTGGGGAAGAACAATTTACTATTGTGAAGACTTACCGATTTGGACCTAAAGAGTATCTATTTGAACTAAGTGTTGAACTGATCAACAGTGAAAACAAAGCTGTTCCATTAAATTACAACCAAGTGGCCTATACGTTGGCTTTTGAGCCCCAAATTGGTCCAGCGTTTCACGAAGCTCCCGATGGACGATATACGTATCGTCGATTTTATGTAGAACAAAGTGGGAAAAAATCTCAACCAAAACTGAAAGATGGATATTACACAACAAGTGAGTTTATCACCTGGAGTGCATTAGCAAGTAAATACTTCTCCCTTATCGCAATTCCTGATCAAACTCGATACACCCTCACTTTAGAGGAGAGTAAGTCTCAAAACATACCATTAGAATCACGTATGTATCTCTCACGGCCCGCTGTAAAAACGGCTTCAACAAAAGATGTCTTTAGATTCTATGTTGGACCGCAGCTAAAGAACCACATGGCGATGTATAACAACTCAAATGAGAATAGTTTTGGATTATCCGACTTACACTTAGAGAAAGCTCTCGATAGTAGTTCGTGGTTAGGGTGGTTAGAGGCAGCTTTGAAATGGCTCTTACAACTCTTTTATCGTTTAATTCCTAACTACGGAGTTGCCATTATCTTACTCACTATTTTAATTAAAATAGTCTTACAACCCTTTAGTAAAAAAAGCATGGAGTCGACTTCTAAAATGCAAGCTCTTAATCCAAAGATGGAAGAGCTCCGTGCTAAATATAAAGATAACCCAACTAAATTAAATCAAGAGATGGGAGAACTATACAAAAACGAAGGAATCAATCCTCTTGGAGGATGTTTACCGATGTTATTTCAGTTCCCGATCTTTATCGCATTATATGGATTGTTGAATAAACACTTTGAACTGAGAGGTGCTATGTTTATCCCCGGATGGATTACCGACCTCTCTGTGCCTGAGTCGATCATCAACTTCTCACCAGTAGCACTTCCTTTTATCGGCAGTGATATCCGCCTCCTTCCTATCTTATATGGAGCCTCTATGATTTTCTCATTTAAGATTAGTCAAACTGGAGGACAGCAAGGTGGAGCAACTGGGAAGTTTATGATGTACGGAATGCCCGTCATGTTCTTCTTTATCCTGTATAACGCACCAAGTGGTTTGCTGTTGTACTGGATGGTGATGAACGTCATCTCTGTTGGCCAACAAATCTATATGAACAAAAAAAGAGAGAGAGGAGTTACAACAGTAGCAGCTAAGCCTGTTGTCCCTCAACGAGGTAAAAAGAGATAACACCTCTGGTGGAGACCATCATGGTACTAGAATTTGAAGGAAAAACTGAACAAGAAGCGATTGAAATCGCCATGACACAACTACAAGCTCAACGTGAAGAACTCGACATTGAGATTATTAGTGAAGGCAAAAGAGGCCTATTTAAAAAAGAGAATGTTCGAATTCGAGTCTACATGGAACATGAAGAGCAAGAAGAACAAGAATTCTCTTTTGGAGAAGAGTTTGAATCGGCTGCTATTGAGTTTTTATCGACTGTCATCGATAAGATGGGATACAGTGGCGAAGTGAGCGTTGCCTTTAGAAAAGAGGGAAAACTTGGACTAGATATTACAAGTGATCACTCGGCCATTATTATCGGAAAGAAAGGGAAGAACCTCGATGCATTACAACTACTTGTAAATGTCTACGTAGGTCAAATACAACCTCAGATCAAAGTGATTGTCGATAGTGAACACTATCGCCTACGACACGAAGAGAACTTAGTGAAACTTGCCTTCAGAACAGCTGAGCAAGTACGACGTAGCGGACGATCTAAATTACTTGAACCGATGAATCCTTTTGAGCGAAGACTCATTCATACAGCATTAAATGATATCGAAGGAGTAACAACTAAAAGTGAAGGCTCTGGATTGTTTAAACAAGTAAGAGTATCAATCGATCCCGAGTTACCACCACTACGAAAAGAGTATTAAGCATGAGTACACTTCAGCTGTTTACCAGCGAATCAGTCAGCGAAGGGCATCCAGATAAAGTCTGTGATCAGATAGCCGATGCTGTATTAGATAGTGCTTTATCTCAAGACCCTTCATCAAAAGTTGCATGTGAAGTGATGGCGACGACAAATAAAGTTGTTATTGCCGGAGAAATCACCACAAAAGCTCAGATTGATTACGAACATATTGTTCGTAGTGTTGTCAAAGAGATCGGATATACCGAAGAGGGGCGAGGCTTTGACTACAAGAATCTTAAAGTGATGGTTTTTGTTGATGAACAATCACTCGATATCGACAAAGGGGTCGATGCAACAAAAAATATCAGTGGAAAACAAGGAGCAGGTGACCAGGGGATGATGTTTGGTTATGCGTGTAGCGAAACACCATCACTCATGCCAGCTCCTATTACATATGCCCATAAACTCTTACAACAAGCAGCACATTTACGAAAACAAGGTGATGTCGATTTTCTCCTTCCCGATGCTAAAGCTCAAGTTACCTTAGCATACGATCATGGCAAACCGATACATATCGACACCATTGTTGTAAGTCACCAACACACCGAACATGTGAGTCTTGGTACCTTACAACAATATATTAAAGAGCGTGTTATCACTCCTGCTTTACGTTCAACTGGCCTCCTTACTTCCGAAACGAAATACTTCATTAACCCAACAGGACGATTCGTCGTTGGAGGGCCAACTGGAGATACAGGTCTCACAGGAAGAAAGATCATCGTAGATACCTACGGAGGTATGGGTCGCCACGGAGGCGGTGCTTTTAGTGGGAAAGACCCCTCTAAAGTAGACCGTTCAGGAGCTTATATGGCTCGTCTTGTGGCAAAGAACCTTGTTGGTTGGGGATTGTGCACTCGATGTGAGGTGCAAATCTCATACGCTATTGGGGTTGCTGATCCTGTTGCCTTATACGTTGAAACCTATGGTACAGCCACCATTGATGAACAACAGATTATCAACATCATTAACCGAGAGTTTGATTTAAGTCCTTCAGGGATTATTGAGCGATTAGATCTCAAGCGTCCTATCTATCAGGCACATATGAACTACGGGCATTTTGGGAAAGAGGGCGTCTCGTGGGAAGAACTCTTAGATGCTCCCCTTTTATAATTGATACTCCCCTTTAACCAGTGAAGCCGCCAACGAAGCGGCTTTCTCTTTTGAAAATTGAGCTCCCCACTGTTGTACAATATGGCCTGCTAAAAATGAGGCGATTGTCCCCACTTCTTGAATTGGCTTATCGTGAGCTAAGGCATAGATAAACCCAGCAGCATAGACATCTCCAGCACCAGTGGTATCAACAGGAGGGACAGGTCCTTGAACAGGAACAGTAAACATCTCTTTATTGTGAGAGATGTACGATCCTAATTTTCCGTTTTTTACCACGGCAGTAGTACACAACTTTCCCATCGATTTACAACACTCATACGGATCATAGTTATTAAACAGGATACGAGCCTCTTCACTATTAGCATATACGACATCGGCGTAGTTACTAATGAGGTGTAAAAAAGCATCACGATTGCGAGAGACAGCTAAAGGGTCTGCTATATCAAAACTCACTGTCGTTTTTTTTGGATCGATATGATTAAGAGCTCTCATCATTGCTTGTTGTTGAGATCGTGTATCCCACATATATCCAGTGAAATGAAAAAAATCACTCTCAAGTAATTCATCAAGGTGGAGATCTTCTTCAGAGTAATACCTATTTGCACCTAAATAGGTGTTCATAGTTCGCTCTTTATCACGTGTGATAAGGATAATGGAAGAGCCGGTATTCATCTCGTGTAAGGCAATGTGGTCTGTGACATGTAACTCTTGTAAGCGCTTTTTATATAACAAGCCGTACTCATCGTGTCCCACTTTTCCTGCAAGGGTGGTCTTTAGCCCTAAAGAGGCCAATGTAATAATAGTATTAGGACAAGATCCTCCACATCCATATGTAGGCTCTTTTTCTTTCACAAATGCCAGTAACTCTTCTAAGCGTTCATCATCAATGAGATTCATTGCCCCTTTATGGATCCCCAGTGAAGCGATATCTTTTTCATCCACCTCTACAACAATATCCATCAGAGGATTCCCAATCCCGTAGACTTTTTTACCCATGAGGATATCCTACTCGTCTTTCTCATCTCATTCAACAAAGATTGTCAAAGGCTCTATTAGCTTGTACGATAAGAATATGAGTTCATACGTTATTACTGGTGGTTTTGAGTTAGAGGGGACAGTCCACATTAGCGGCAATAAAAATGCTGCTCTATGTTGTCTCGCTGCCACATTACTTACCGATGAGAAAGTCATCTTACATAACATCCCTGCCATTGAAGATGTTCATGTGATGGTAGATTTGTTGAGAATGTTAGGCTCCCAAGTCGATTGGGTTGCTTCAAACAGTGTTCAAATAACCTCATCACTCACCTATGATCTTCATCACACCCCCCTTGATCCCGTATTGGTCGATCTGATTCGTGCCTCTATTTTATTAGCCGGTCCTCTTGTAGGGCGCTTTCACACTGTTATACTTCCACCTCCTGGAGGAGATGTTATTGGCCTACGTCGATTAGATACCCACTTTCATGCATTTGAAGCTTTAGGTGCTGAGTGTAAGATCGACAAAGGGGGCATTATCTCCATTACCACAGACAAGCTTATGGGATCAAAAGTCTTTTTAGATGAAGCTTCAGTTACCGCTACTGAAAATACGATTATGGCAGCTGTTGTTGCCGAGGGGAGAACACGCATTCAAAATGCAGCAAGTGAACCCCACGTTCAAGATCTATGTAATTTGTTAGTGAAAATGGGAGCTTCCATAGGGGGAATTGGTTCAAATCTTCTTGAAATAGAGGGAACTAAAAAACTTCATGGGGCCGAATTTACTATCGGCTTTGATTACATGGAAGCAGGCTCCTTTTTAGGATTGGTAGGTGCTACTGGAGGGGAAGTTGAACTGGTAGGAATTAATCACGATCAACTTCCTATGATTGAAAAAGGGTTTGACCGCCTAGGACTGAAGTGGCATATCAGCGGAGAGCAAGGAATTGTCCTACCAAGAACACAGAGTCGTATCATTAAAAAGAGTGTGGGGGGACAAACACTCACTTTAGATGATGCGCCATGGCCAGGCTTCCCTGCCGATTTACTGAGTATCTTAATCGTTGTAGCAACTCAAATGAGTGGATCTATTTTAATCCATGAAAAGATGTATGAATCGAGAATGTTCTTCATCGATTGGCTCATTCGAATGGGAGCCGATATTATTTTATGTGATCCTCACAGAGCCCTTATTCAAGGGCCATCTTCCTTAAAACCGGCTGAAGTGACCAGCCCTGATATTCGTGCTGGTATGGCGTTAGTGATTGCTGCGCTGTGTGCTGAAGGGGAGTCTACACTCCACCAAATTTACCAAATTGAACGGGGATATGAAGAACTTCCAAAGAAATTAACCAACCTTGGGGCGAAGATTACCTCTAAGGCGTAAAGTCATATTCATAAATGAATTCACTGTGCTTTGTTATGGATTTGCCTTGGTTGTAATGACCCTTTTAAATAAGTTATCCACAGGTTATACACTACAGTCCACCTCAAGGTGTTATACAGATGTATAGTACCTCTTTACCCCTAGTAAATATTTCACGAGGTAAAGAAGTGTCAACTCTATACTATATAAAGAAATAGGTGGCTTTAGGCATTGCGTTTTTATAACATAGTTATATAAGAATTATAGGAGTGCAAGGATGCTCTTTTTTACGAGTTTTCCAACACTAATCCACAAGTTATCCACAAGTAAACTTCTTACATTTTTTAGCTAAGTTATGTTAGATGCTGTAAGGAATTTCAGTGTCAGCAACGTATGAATTCAACACAGAATCGGTAAGTATTTCCCTGTAGGAGAGGGGTTTGAGGTCATTTGAGGCAAAAACTGAAAGAAGTTCTACTTCTTTAAAAAGTTCTCTCACATTCCCTGGCCAGTGGTAGTTCATGATCCTTTGCATAGTGGTGTTTTCGATCACTCGGTGTTCACCAATCTGTTTGAGATGATAATCGATTAAAAGCGGAATATCTTCCTTTCTCTCTCGTAAGGGAGGAAGAGAAATCACTAAGTGGTGTAAGCGGTTATATAAATCAAATCTGAACTTTTTTTGTTCTACTAATGTGATAAGTGGGACATTTGAGGCAGTAATGATTTTAAAGTGGGAGTGGAGAATTTCAGAAGAGCCCACCCTTCGGTATTGCCCAGTCTCTAACAAGCGTAATAACTTGCCTTGCACCTCAGGATGAAGATCTTCTAACTCATCTAAAAACAAGATTCCCCCATCAGCTGCTTTTACAATTCCATCTTTCTCTTCCACTGCATTGGTATAAGCTCCCTTCACATGCCCAAAGAGGGTTGTATCGGCTAAGGTGGGAGGAATGTTTGAGCAATTCATCACTACATAAGGGAGATCTACCCCAGCTTGATGGCGAAGAAGATGTGCTACAACCTCTTTGCCTGTTCCCGACTCTCCACTGATATGGACACACCGAAACAGGGGTCCTATTTTTTGTATGATAGAGCGTATACGCTTCATAGAGTCAGTCTCTCCAATAAATGGAGGTACTTTATTTCTTTGTTTTGATGCACACTGTTGATCGGTATCAAGATACCCGTGTAATGCATCTTCATATGAACAAAGATTGATCAGTTCAACTAAGTGTCGAATCACTATGGGTTTGCGTAGAAGTGCAAAGGCCTCCCCTTCTACAAAAGGTTTCGTAAGCTGTCGTGACAACAGGATTCTTAAGCCTCTCATGTTGTGACTTAAAATAGTTTCTAAAGGGGGAATGTATCCTAAGCTACTGAGTGAATCATCAATGAGAATCACCGGACACTCATCTGTATGTATGAGTTGTTTTGCCTCTCTGAGGCGTTGTAATGAATCGATGAAATAGGTCTCTTTGTGTAACTGCCGATCTAGAGCCTCTTTCACCTTCCTATCTTTTGAGACAAGAAAGAGAGACACTCCACCCCCTCCAACACTCACGTTCTAGTAACAAGTACCGGCTTCACTCCTAGTGTACTATTGTCTCTCTGTGAATGGAATGTCACATAAACGAAACAGTTACTCACCTGTTGTGAGAAACAATATGGCTCTTTTAATGGATTCATCGTACTCTACATCGGCCACGGGACGCTCCTCAAAGGGTATTTGAAGTAGATACTCTCGACGTAAGAGGAGGCGAAATACCTCTTGGCCGATATGAGAGTCGGGATCGACGTACTCTTTTATAAAGAGATCCATATGCTCTAATGAATAATCAGGATACTCTTCGACAAACGTCGTAATGACACCACTGTTAAGAAAGTCGAGATACTCTTGCATATCCTCTTCTTCTACATGAGCCTCTTTTACTTCAATGTCGACACCAATGCCCACTTCGTGGATGTCTGATCCAGAAGGGGTTCTGTATTGGCTTGTAGTGAGGGTGTAATACCCATCACCAAATGGTGAAACAACTTGAATAAGGCCTTTACCAAAAGAGGTTGAGCCAATAAGAGTAGCTCGGTTGTTATCTTTTAATGCCCCTGCCAATATTTCACTAGAAGAGGCAGATCCTTTATTAATCAACACAACAATAGGGATATTGGAAGGGATTGTGACCCCTCTTGTGGAGCGAATGGTTTGATTTTGAGAAGGATTTTTACTACTTACATGGACTATAGGGGCATTGGAAAGAAGCATGTCTGCAATACTTAAAGTCCCATCGACAATACCACCAGGGTTCTCTCGTAAGTCTAACACAAGGCCACTGAGGCCCTCTTGTAAGAATGTATCGAATGCTTCACGCACCTGCTTTGCTGTTGAAGAGGTAAACTGAGAAATTCTCAAATAGGCAATATCATGAGGGAGTCGGTCGGTACTCACTGTTGGTACATTCACAATTTTACGGATGACGGTCACATCGAATGAGGAACCACCACGAACGACAGTGAGAACAACAGGGGTATTAGGATCCCCTTTCAATGCTTTTGAAGCCTCATTGGCCTCCCACTCATCGACTGCTTCTCCGTCGATATGACTTATCATATCTCCAGATCGTAGACCTGCACTTTCGGCAGGAGAGCCAGGAAAGACACTTGTAATATTTACCATATAGGTATTGGGTTTACTAAAATCACGATACTCAAGGTAGTGTTTTGAGATATATGCTCCAATTCCAGCGTAAGAGCCTGTCGTCCCTTCACTAAAATCGTCGGCTTCTTGGCTCACAATGTAAGCCGAGTACTTATCATCTAAAGCACTAAACAACCCTTTAGCCATACTCTCATAAAGAGCTTTATGGTCTATGTCAAAAAGGAAGTCTCGTTGTACAAGACGGTACAAGACCTCCAGTTTTTGCATATTTGAAGTGATCTCATCTTGTTCTTGATTAACATTAAAACTAGGAGAGGCAGTGAAAAAAGAGGGCATAGAGCTCTCTGGGGTTCCTAGTGCTGCTGCAATAGGGGCAAGGAGGAACACAAAGGCGATTACAAACAATACATCCTTATACTTTCTCATACGATTATTATAATCAAAATCATCTCACTCGGCTAGAAAACAGAAAAGAAAACCAAAAGAGTAATAAAAAACGGCACGTGTGTAACGTGCCGTGATTTATAGTTTGTGAATCTCTTATGCCTTAACCTGAGATTTTTTCACATCGTAGCCAACAGTGGTGATCGCTTTTTCGATATCTTCGATTGAAATCAGAGAGGGATCGAAATCTAGTTTTACTTTACTTGAGTTAAAAAGTACTTTAACGCTCTCTTTCTCTACTCCACTGAGGGCTTTGGTAGCACCTTCAATTTTTTGCATGCATGAAGGACATGCAAGTCCTTCTAATTGTATTGTTGCTTTTGCCATATATTCTGCTCCTTTATATCAATTTCTTAATCGGTAACGTAACAGACGCATCCCATTTAATATTACTACTAAAATACTCCCTTCGTGAACCAACATGCCAATAGACATATTCATCCAAGAGCTAAAAAAGAGTCCCAAAAGAAGAAAGATTACTACTCCAACGGCAATAAAAATGTTTTGTACCATGTTCGCTGCAGTTGCTTTAGCGAGTCCCAAGGCGTGTGGAAGACGGTTAAAATCATCGTTCATAAGAACAACACTACTGGTTTCTATCGCCACATCAGTTCCACTACCCATCGCAATTCCAATATGAGCTAATGCTAAAGAGGGACTATCATTTACCCCATCTCCAACAAAAGCGACAATGTGTCCATCGTGTTGAAGTTGCTTAATGTAATGAGCTTTATCTTCAGGAAGCATATTCCCATGAGCTTCAGTAAGACCAAGTTCTAAAGCCACCAAATCTACAGTCCCTTGGTTATCACCCGAGAGGACAACGAGATTTTTTACCCCCAGTCGCTTCAATCGTGCTAAATTCTTTTTCACCCCTTCACGAATCTGATCTCGAATACCAAATAAGGCTACAAGAGAACCATCTACCGCAGCTAAAACAAGTGAGTTACCTTGTTGCTCAAAAAGGGCAATATCTTTTTCTGCTTGAGGGGGGATTTCAATGTTATGAGAAGCAAGAAGAGCAACATTACCTACAACGATCCGCTTTTCATCAACAGTTGCTACAACTCCTCCACCTTTAATCACATCTGTATCACTCACTTGGAAAGTAGGAAGATCTCCTAAGTAGGAAACAATGGCTTGAGCAAGAGGATGATCACTCTCTTTCTCTACTGAACAGAGATAGGCAGATACTTGAGTCTCATCTTTTGTGTAGTAACGTACATCAGCGACAAGAGGGTTTCCGACAGTGAGAGTCCCTGTTTTATCAAATACCATAGTATCGACACGACGAAAGTCGTGAATTACTTCACTTCCTTTCAGTAAGACTCCGTGACGAGCCCCATTTCCAATACCTGCAACATTAGAGACTGGAACACCAATAACTAAAGCTCCAGGACACCCAAGGACCAAAATGGTGATAGCGAGTTCAATATCTTTAGAGATCAGCCACACTACAGCTCCAAGCACCAAAACGGCAGGGGTGTAGTATTTACTGAAACGGTCAATAAAACGTTCAGCATCACTTTTAGAGTCTTGAGCCTCTTCAACTAATTCAATTATTTTTCCAAAGGTAGTATCTTCTCCAACTCGATTGGCCACAATCTGCAAGGTTCCATTATCTAAGATAGTACTGGCATAGACTAAAGATCCTTTCTCTTTGCCTACCGCAACAGCTTCTCCGGTGATACTTGCTTCGTTGATGTACCCATCTCCACTTTGAACAACGCCATCGACAGGAATCATCGCCCCAGTTTTCACTAATAAGAGATCTCCAACTTCGACATCGTCAATATCAATCTCTTCAATTTCACCATGCTCATCTACTCTCAGAGCACTTTGTGGTGCCATCTCGGTAAGTTCTTTAATAGCAGATCGAGTCTTATTCAGCGTCCGCTGTTCAAGATAGGAGCCAAAGAGGAATAAGAAGGTGACAATAGCCGATTCTTCAAAGTTACGAATCACAAAAGCTCCACCAACGGCAATAGTGACCAATACATCGATACTAACAACTTTTACTCTCAGTGCCTGATACGCTTGTAAAGCAATGGGGGCAATTCCTATAACAGAGGCAATAATGAGGGCAATTGTTCCAATGAGCTCTTGTTTGAATACAAGGGTACTGACAAATGCTGTGACAATAAGGAGCGCCCCTATAGCAGCAATGGAGTTTTTCTTTCTAAAAAGCCATCTTTGCATCTAGTTAGCTCCGATAAGCACGATCGAGTTCACTGAGCATAACATACACGGCCTCGTAACTCTCACACACATCATCGGGGATTGTGTAATCGGAGGTTATTGAGCGTAAGGAGCGAAACTCTTCTTCCAAATCAGGGAGAAGGGAGCCCGCTTTTTGAATTTTCTTTTCCAAAGATATGAATGTATCGTGGACTTTGAGAAACTCTGGATGGGTCCCTCCGTGGACCCGAGCAACGATTGGTACAAATTGCTGTAAGGTCTTAAAATGTTGCTTCTTTACTTCGCTAAAAGTACTTGTTTTTTCCATGATAACTTCCTCATTTCGTTCTTGTATCTTAATGTACCACTATGTTTTAGCAAAGACAACACACTCGGGGATCCTCACTTTAGGCAATCTTCATTAGACAAAGAGAAAGACTACGATGAACACATGTTACAACGAATGAAAAACTCTTTTGTTGTGCAGAGTATGATACTGTGGTAATTTAATTAAGTGAATACTTAAATAAAAGAGGTAGAATGTGAACGACGAAGCAGTGATGAAATCTCTTTCCGATAAAACGAGATACAACATTATTAAATTATTACTTATGAGAAACTATTGCGTTGGAGGACTTGCTAGATCTTTGAATGTTACAGAAGCAGCAATTTCACAACATATTAAGCAATTACGCGAAGCAGGCCTTGTCGAAAGTATAAGACAAGGATATTTCACCCACTACTACGTCCAACGAGCAGTCTTAGAGAACCTCGCACTCTCTTTGCTCAATCTCATAACCGTGGAACGTATTGAACTTCAATGTAATCCAAAAGCCCCTCACACGTGCGAACACTGTAGCAACTAACAATTAGTAAGGAGATATAATGTATGCGTAAAGTAGATGTACTGGTGGTAGGAGGAGGCGCTTCTGGACTTCAGGCAGCGATAACAACTAAATCATCCTATCCTGACAAAGAGGTCGTATTATTACGAAAAGAGGAGCAGGTGCTCATCCCATGTGGAATTCCCTACATTTTTGGAACTCTTGGAACAAGTGATAAAAATATCTTAGCCGATACTGCCCTTATTTCTGCGGGTGTAGAGATTGTTATTGATGAACTTGTCGATATCAAAATTGAAGAACATCAATGTATTACAGCAAGTGGTAAGACATATGGGTATGAAAAACTCATTTTGGCACTTGGTTCAATTCCCTCACGCCCAGCGTGGTTAAAAGGTTCTGAATTAGAGCACGTCTATACGATTCCTAAAAACAAGGTCTATCTCGATGAGATGCTCTCTCAGATTAAGAAGCTCAAAAAGATTGTCGTTGTTGGAGCAGGATTTATCGGAGTAGAAGTCTCTGATGAATTAAACAAAAAAGGGTATGAAGTTACTTTAGTAGAAGTTGAAAAGACAATCTTAAATAAAGCATTTGATGAAGAGTTTGGGACTTTGGCTCAAGGACACCTCTTAGAACGGGGAGTGAACGTTGTCACCGGAGAGGGAGTAAGTGAGATTGTTGGGAAAGATGGGAAGGTAGAGAAGATCCTCCTCTCCTCTGGAAGTAGTATCGAAGCTGATGCTGTTATTTTGTCGATGGGATATGTCCCAAATACCGGGGTAGCAAAAAAAGCAGGTTTAGAACTCAATGAGTTTGGGTTTATTAAAACATGTGAATACATGAGAGTCCTTCCATGTGAATATGATATTGTTGCAGTTGGTGATTGTGCTGAGAAACGAGATTTTGTCACACGAAAACTTGATCGAACCATGTTAGCCTCAACAGCATGTGCTGAAGCACGTACCGCTGGATTAAACTTATATACCCTCTCTCCTTGTAAACCATTTACCGGGACTATTGCCATCTACTCAACAGCTATTGGAGATCATGCATTTGGAACTGCTGGCATTACCGAATCGAGAGCCATTAGTGAAGATTTCGACATTGTCAGTGGAAGCTTTACGGGAATGGATACACACCCAGGAAACTTAAGTCACTCACATGCTCAAATGGTAAAACTCATAGTCGCTGCAGATTGTGGAATGATCTTAGGTGGAGAAGTATATGGTGGGTATAGTGTGGGAGAATTAACAAATGCCATCGGATTCCTTATTCAAAACAGGGTGATGGTAAAACAGCTACTCACCATGCAAATTGGAACTCAGCCTCTTCTTACCGGCTCTCCAGCAGCATATCCTTTGATTAAAGCAGCTGAAGTTGTTGTTAAAAAGATGACATGCTAAATCGAAAATAAAGAGGATAAGGCAACAGGCAAAAAGGGAAGTGTGTTGACGTATGCAACAATCTAGACGTACACTTTCGCCATGTCGATGTATATAACATTTCCTTCTTGGATACAGCCTGAGGTGTTCTCTAATTTGCCAATTAGATGGTACAGCTTGATGTACCTTGTAGCATTCGCCTTCGCATATATCCTCTTTCGTTACCAAAGAAACAAAGGACTCATCGCAATAGACGATGAGTCCATGTATTCTCTTTTTTTGTATGCGATTGTTGGTCTGATTGTAGGAGCGCGATTATTCTCCACGCTCTTTTACGACGGAAGTATGTACTACTGGACTCATCCCCATATGATTTTTTGGCCCTTTAGAGGGGGCCACTTTGTAGGTCTTCCTGGTATGAGTTACCACGGGGGCTTGGTGGGAGCTGTAATAGGAGCTCTTATATTCTCTAAACAATACAAACAAAACTTCTTAGATATAGCCGATGTGATGGTAGCTGCTGTTCCATTGGGTTATACCTTTGGAAGATTGGGAAACTTCATCAACGGTGAATTGTGGGGGAGAGTCTCAACGGTAAAGTGGGCTATCGTATTTCCCGATGCTCCCCGTTTTTCGACAAACTATGGATGGGTAAGAGATATTGCCAATACTATTGGCATGGAGTTTCAATCAGGACAGTTACTCAACCTTCCTCGCCACCCCAGTCAATTATATGAGGCACTATTTGAGGGGATTGTGTTGTGGTTGTTTATGTGGTTTATCATAAAACCTCGAAAGAAGTTTCCTGGTTATAATTTAAGTTGGTATCTTATCGGCTACGGGGGCGTCCGCTTTCTTATCGAGTACCTCAGAGAGCCCGACTCACAACTTGGGTTTATCATCTCATGGGGAAAAGAGAGTGAACCCATTGCACTATTTCACTCTTTGTTCAATATTTCGATGGGACAAGTGTTGTGCCTTCTTATGATCATCGCTGGTGTGGTAGGACTTCTGTTAGGGAAGAAAAAACACAAAGGAGCTTTACATGGGTGATAGCTTTCACATGGTAGAACAGATAAGATCTTACATGAAAGAAGATCATATTGATGCTTGGATTATCTACGGCAGTGATCCACATGCAAGTGAATATCCCCCAAAGCGGTATCTTACTCGAGAGTATGTTTCACAGTTTAGCGGCTCTGCTGGGACAATAGTCATAACTCATGAAGAAGCTCTGTTATGGACAGACTCACGCTACTTCATTCAAGCAGCGAAAGAACTTAAAGAGACCCCCTTTAAGTTAATGAAGCAAGGAGAGGCTTCAGTAGAAGACTTTCCCGCTTATGTAGCTCGTGTATTACCACCTCACAGCCGAGTAGGCTTTGAAGGTTCTTGTACAACAGAACTCTCTTACAATGCCTTAAAAAGTGCTTTATATGCGAAAAATATAGAAGTAGTAGCAACCAAAGACTACTTTGATCATATATGGAAAGATCGCCCCTCTCTTCCTATTTCAGAGACTGT